>CAZGLU010000264.1:0-3284 GCA_964526095.1 uncultured Anaerolineaceae bacterium
GGACATCGGCACGGGCATCGAGCTGGCCTGCGACGTGATCGAGAGCGGGGCGGCGTTGCGCAAGCTGGACGAGCTGATCGCGTACACGCAGAGGGTCGCGCATGTCCAGTGAATTCGTGCGGACGCAGACGGTGCTGGACCGGATCCTGGAAAACACGGCGCAGGAGGTCGCAGCACGGCAGCGCGCGGTCCCGCTGGCAGCGGTGATCGAGGCCGCCGGGCGTGCCGATCCGCCGCGCGACTTCGCCGGGGCGCTGCGGCGCGAGACGGTGGCGCTGATCGCGGAGGTCAAGCATGCCTCGCCGTCGCGCGGGGTGCTGGTCGAGCCGTTCGACCCGGTGGCGCTGGCAACGGCGTACGCGGGGAACGGCGCGGCGGCGATCTCGGTGCTGACCGACGCGCGCTTCTTCCAGGGGAGCCTGGACGACCTGCGGGCGGTGCGCAGGGCTGTTGGTGTGCCGGTGCTGCGCAAGGACTTCGTGATCGATGCGTACCAGGTGTACGAGGCGCGCGCGGCGGGCGCGGACGCGGTGCTGCTGATCGTCGCGGCGCTGGCGGATGGGCAGCTTGCGGACCTGCACGCGCTGGCGCGATCGCTGGGGCTGGCGGCGCTGGTCGAGGCGCACGACGAGGCCGAGGCGGAGCGCGCGCTGCGCATCGGGGCGCGGGTGATCGGCGTGAACAACCGGGACCTGCGCACGTTCAACGTGGACCTGGGCACGACGGCGCGGGTCGCGCGGCTGATCCCGCCGGAGGTGACGCTCGTAGCGGAGAGCGGGATCCACACGGCGGCGGACGTAGCGGCGATGGCCGAAGCCGGGGCGCGCGCGGTGCTGGTCGGGGAGGCGCTCGTACAGGCGACGGACACGGCGGGGAAAGTACGGGAGTTGAGCAGCGTACGAAGGGAGCCGGAACGATGACGCGGATCAAGATCTGCGGGGTGACGGAGATCGACAACGCGCTGGCGTGCGCGGAGATGGGCGCGGATCTGATCGGGCTGAACTTCTACCGGCCAAGCCCGCGCTCGGTGACGACGGAACAGGGGCGGGCCGTCGCGGACGCGCTGCGCGACGCGTTCGGGGCGCGCTGCCCGGTGCTGGTCGGCGTGTTCGTCAACGAGGACGCGGCGACGATCCGGCAGGTGGTGGACTTCGTAGGGCTGGACGCGGCGCAGTTGAACGGCGACGAGGACGGCGAGACGCTGGCGGCGCTGGACGGGATCGGGATCAAGGCGATCCGGCCCCGGAGCCAGGGCGAGGCGCAGATCCACGCGGACGCCTTCGCGCCGTTCGTGCCGGTAGATGAACGGCTGCCGTCGCTGCTGGTGGACGCGTACCACAAGGCGCTCTATGGCGGGACAGGCGAGCAGGCCAGCGTCGAGGTGGCGCGGACGGTCAAGGCGCGCACGCCCCGGCTGATGCTGGCAGGCGGGCTGAACCCGGACAACGTCGCGGCGCGGGTGGAGCTGATCCGGCCGTGGGCGGTGGACGTGGCGAGCGGTGTCGAAGGCGAGCAGCCGGGGATCAAGGACCTGGCGAAAGTACACGCGCTGGTGGCAGCGGTGCGAGCGGTGGATGGAGTGCAGGCATGATGAGCGAGGTTTCAGGAGCGGCGCAGGTCCCCGACGCGCGGGGGTATTACGGCGAATACGGCGGGCGGTTCGTGCCGGAAACGCTGATCCCGGCGCTGGACGAGCTGACCGAGGCGTTCCACGCGGCGATGGCGGATCCGGCGTTCGTGGCGCGGTTCGAGCACTTGCAGGCGACGTACACGGGCCGGCCCACGCCGCTCACGTACGCGGAACAGTTGAGCAAGCACCTGGGCGGCGCGCGGATCTATCTGAAGCGCGAGGACCTGGCGCACACCGGAGCGCACAAGATCAACAACGCGCTGGGGCAGGCACTGCTGGCGGAGCGCATGGGCAAGCGGCGCATCATCGCGGAGACGGGCGCGGGGCAGCACGGCGTCGCGTCGGCCACGGCGGCGGCGCTGCTGGGGCTGGAGTGCCACGTCTACATGGGCACGGTGGACATCGCCCGCCAGAAGCCGAACGTGTTCCGCATGAAGCTGCTGGGGGCGGACGTGATCCCGGTGGAGAGCGGCAGCAAGACGCTGAAGGACGCGATCAACGAGGCGATCCGGGACTGGGTGGCGAACGTGGAGCACACCTTCTACCTGCTCGGCTCGGCGCTGGGGCCGCACCCGTACCCGCTGATCGTGCGCACCTTTCAGAGCGTGATCGGGCGGGAGGCGCGGCAGCAGATGATCGAGCAGACCGGGCAACTGCCGGACGCCTGCATCGCGTGCGTGGGCGGCGGGAGCAACGCGATCGGGCTGTTCCACGCCTTCCGCGACGACGAGGACGTGGACCTGATCGGCGTGGAGGCCGGGGGGCGCGGGATCCAGAGCGGGGAGCACGCGGCCCGGTTCGCTGACCCCAACCTGGGGCGGCCCGGCGTGCTGCACGGCACACGCTCCTTCGTGCTGCAAGACCCAGACGGGCAGATCCGCAACACGCACAGCGTTTCGGCAGGGCTGGATTACGCGTCGGTGGGACCGGAGCACGCCTACCTGCGGCAGTTGGAGCGCGCGTACTACACCACCGCGACGGACGACGAGGCGCTGGCGGCGTTCCAGATGTTGTGCCGGTTGGAGGGGATCATCCCGGCGCTGGAAAGCGCGCACGCGGTGGCGGAGGCGATCAAGCGCGCGCCGGCGATGCCGAAGGACGCGATCCTGCTGGTGAACCTGTCGGGGCGCGGGGACAAGGACCTGGACACGGTGATAGACACGATCGGAGGGGCGCTGTGAGCGAGGCGGCGGTGAAACAGGGCGCGGCGGCGATCGAGGCGATGTTCGCGGCGGCGAAGGCCGAGGGGCGCGCGGCGTTCCTGCCGTACTACCCCATCGGCTACCCGACGGTGGACGAGTCGCTGGCGGCGATCGAGGCGATGGCGGCGGAGGGCGTGGACGGGTTCGAGATCGGCGTGCCGTTCAGCGATCCGCTGGCGGACGGCCCGACGATCCAGGCGGCGACGCAGATCGCGCTGGAAAACGGGGTGACGGTACGGCGGTGCTTCGAGGCGGTGCGGACGCTGCGCGCGCGGGGCGTGCGCCAGCCGATGCTGCTGATGGGCTACCTCAACCCGATCCTGGCGTACGGGATCGAGGCATACGTGCGGGACGCGCGGGAGGCCGGGGCGGACGGGCTGATCGTGCCGGACCTGCCGCCGGAGGAGGCCGGTCAACTGGCGGCGGCGTGCGACCGGGCGGGGCTGGCGCTG
>CAZGLU010000264.1:3294-5719 GCA_964526095.1 uncultured Anaerolineaceae bacterium
GCGCGACCGACCGGGTTCCTCGGCCGCGTGCCCGTGCTGGGCGTGCCCGGGGCGCGGGAGTCGCTGCCGCCCGGCCTGCCCGACTTCGTGGCGCGGGTGCGCGCGCTGACGGACCGCCCGCTGGTGGTCGGCTTCGGGATCGGTCGTCCGGAGCAGGCACGGCAGGTGACCGCATTGACGGACGGGTTCATCGTGGGCAGCGCGCTGGTGCGCGAGGGACGGAACGGCGTCGAGGCGGTGCGGGCGCTGGCGGGGGCGCTCCGCCGCGCGCTGGACTGAGCCACGTTGCGCCTTGCGGCCCTTCCCAACCTGTATGCACAGCAGCCGGACGATCCCGAACGTCCGGCTGCGCGCGATCCTCGGCGGACATCCTCACGCTGCGTCAGTGCAGTGCGGCAGCCTGAAATCCAGGCGATACGCGGAAATTTAATTCTATTTTTATTAAGTATTAATTAACGTGGGCGTAAGATGAGTTTGTCACAAGGTTATGCTCCACGAGGAACCCTGATGCGTAAACTCACTTGCCCGCCCAGTACAATCACGATCGGCCAAAACCTGCGAGCCTTCACCGACAACCTACTTGGCAGCAACACCGAGCCGATCATGCGCAAGCACGGCATGGTCAACCTGGACCCGAACACGTGGTATCCGCTCCACAAACTGCTCGACGCGATCAATGAACTGGCGGAGACCCCGAACCACACCCTGAACTTCGTCGCCATCGGCATGATGGTGGGCGAGATCATCCCGTTCCCGCCGGAATACGGCGAGCCGACGCTGGAAAACGTCATCCATCACTGGGACGACCTTTACCAGGGCCTGCACCGGAACGGCTACGTAGGCGGCATCCGGTATGAGAAGGTCGGGAAGAGGCACGACAAGACCATGCACTCGACGACCTACCCCGACGACATGAGCTATGGCCTGCTGTACGCTTATGCGCGCCGCTTCCTGCCGCCCGGCACGCAGTTCACCGTCTACTACGACCCGGACATCCCCGCAAGGGACTACGGCGGGGACAGGGAAGAGACCATCATTCACATCGAATGGGACTAAGCACAGCACAGCCGATGACAACACCGACGCAGCCCGCGAGCCACGCTCGCGGTCTGCTTGCGTGTCCGGCGAGGGCGGTTTACGCTCTGCCCACGCGGTCGTGGTATACTGCGGGGTACGCGATCGACAAGCTGCAATACGTCCACCCATCAACGGAGGCAGCACGATGGCACACCACTACCGCGTCGCGGACCGCACCGGGCGCTGGATCCTTCTCACGACCGTGCTGGCGTCCAGCATGGCCTTCATCGACGGGACCGCCCTCAGCGTCGCACTGGCTGAGCTTCAGGACGACCTGAACGCCAGCGGGGTCGAGCTGCTGTGGGTCGTGAACGCCTATCTCTTGTTCCTGGCGGCGCTGCTGCTGATCGGCGGCGCGCTGGGCGACCGTTTCGGGCGCAGGCGCGTCTTCGGCATCGGCATCGGCCTGTTCGCCGCTGCGTCCCTGCTCTGTGGCCTCAGCCCCAGCACGGAGTTCCTGATCGCGGCACGCGCCATTCAGGGCATCGGTGGCGCGCTGATGGTGCCCGGCAGCCTGGCGATCATCGCCGCCAGCTTTGACCCATCCGACAGCGGCAAGGCGATCGGGATCTGGTCCGCCGCCAGCACGGTGACGACCATCGGCGGCCCGATCCTGGGCGGCGTGCTGGCGGACGCGGGCCTGTGGCGGGCCGTGTTCTTCATCAACCTGCCACTGGCGGCCATCACCTTCGTCGGGCTGCGGCATGTTCCCGAAAGTCGCGACGAGGAGGCGCCCGAACGCCTGGACTACCCCGGCGCCGCCAGCGCGGTGATCGGGCTGGGCGGGCTGGCCTACGCGCTGATCACCCTCGGCGATCGCGGGCTGAACGAAGGGCTGGCGGCAACGGACGTGCGCGTGGCCCTCGCGGCGGGGATCGCAGCCCTGATCGCCTTCGGGATCATCGAGGCGCGCAGCCCGCACCCTATGCTGCGCCTGTCCCTGTTCAAGTCGCGCACCTTCCTGGGCGTCAACATCATGACCGCCTTCCTGTACGGTGCGTTGGGCGGCGCGCTGCTGTTCCTGCCCCTGAACCTGATCCAGGTGCAGGGCTATGGCTCGTCGCTGGCCGGGCTGACCACCCTGCCGTTCAGCGTGCTGCTCGCTGTGCTGTCCCCGTTCGCGGGCGGCCTGTCCGACCGCTACGGGCCGCGCGCGCTGCTCACCGCCGGTCCGGCGCTGGCGGGGGTGGGGTTCTTCCTGTTGGGGCAGCCGGGGCTGACCGATGGACCGCGCGCCTACTGGACGTCCTACCTGCCCGGCATCCTGTCGCTCGGCGTCGGCATGTCGCTGGCACTGCGTCTCGACAAGAGCCCGTCGCACGTCTTCGTGATCATGGGCGACGGCGAG
>CAZGLU010000265.1:0-5704 GCA_964526095.1 uncultured Anaerolineaceae bacterium
GGTAGACAGCACCACCGCCGACCCGAACCGTACCGTCTGCCCCGTGTGTTTGGGCATGCCGGGCGTGCTGCCTGTGATCAACCGGCAGGCGGTCGAGTACGGCTTGATGGTCGGCCTCGCGCTGCACTGCGAGATCCCGCCCTTCAACCAGTTCGCCCGCAAGAGCTACTTCTACCCGGACCTGCCGAAGGGCTACCAGATCAGCCAGTACGAGTACCCGCTGGCGGTGAACGGCTGGCTTGAGATCGACCTGCCGGGCGGCGTAACCCGGCGCATCCGGGTCCGCCGCGCCCATCTGGAGGAGGACACCGGCAAGCTGACCCACGTGGACGGCCACAGCCTTGTGGACCTGAACCGGGCGGGCGTGCCGCTGCTGGAGATCGTGTCTGAGGCGGACCTGCGCAGCGCCGACGAGGCGGAGGCTTACGCCCGCAAGCTGCGCGCGATCCTGCAATACCTCGGCGTGAACAGCGGCGACATGAGCAAGGGCGTGCTGCGCTTCGAGGCCAACGTCAGCGTGCGCCCGGTCGGGTCGGACGAGCTGCGCACCCGCACCGAGATCAAGAACCTGAACAGCATCCGCAGCCTCAGCCGCGCCACCGCCTACGAGATCGAGCGCCAGATCGCGGTCTGGGAGTCCGGCGGCCAGGTGCGCCAGGCGACGATGGGCTGGGACGAAACCCGCCAGGTGACGGTCGTGCAGCGCGTGAAGGAGAGCGCCGACGACTACCGCTACTTCCCGGAGCCGGACCTGCCCGCGCTGGAGATCAGCCGGGAGTGGGTTGAGGCCGTACGCGCGCGCCTGCCGGAGCTGCCGGATGCCAAGCGCGAGCGTTTCACTAAGGAACTCGGCCTGACGCCCTACGACGCCGCCGTGCTGGTGGCGGATCGCGCCGTGGCGGAGTACTTCGAGGCGGCGGTCGCAGCGGGCGGCGACCCCAAGCAGGTCGCCAATTACATCACCGGCGACCTGTTCCGCCACATGAACGCGGAGGGCCGCGAGCGTGAGGACATCGGCACGATCAAGGTCACGCCAACGGCGCTCGCCGCGCTGGTGTCGCTGGTGCAGGCGGGCACGATCAATCACGGCGCCGCGAAGAAGCTGCTCGCCACGCTCTACGAGCAGGGCGGTGATCCGGCCCGGCTGGTCGAGGAGCACGGGCTGGCGCAGGTCAGCGACGAGTCCGTGCTGGCGGGGGCCGTGGCGGCGGCCCTCGACGAGAACCCGGATGAGGTCGCGCGCTACCTGGCCGGTGAGGAGAAGCTGATCCAGTTCCTGATGGGCAAGGTCATGCGGGCCATGCGCGGCAAGGCCGACCCGCAGGTGGTCCAGCGCCTGCTGGCGGAACAGTTGAACGCCCGGCGCTGATTTCCGCTATTTGCGCGCTGAAAATTTGAACAAATGTTCTGAATCTGCTATAATTTTTTGGCAGTTGAACCCTGTTCACCCTAACATCCGATCAGTGCGTTTCCGGCGGAGGGACGAGGCCATGGCTGGTTACCAGTACACGATCATCATCGGGAATGTCGGGCGCGACCCGGAGCTGCGCTACACGCAAAACGGCGTGGCGGTGTGCGACTTCAGCGTGGCGGTCAACCGCACCTGGAACGACCGCAACACCAACGAGCGCCGCGAACAAACTACCTGGTTCCGTGTCACCGCCTGGCGGGCGCTGGCCGAGACCGTCAACCAGTACGTGCACAAGGGCATGCAGATCATGGTTGCCGGGACGGTCGATGCGTCGGCCTACCTCGCCCAGGATGGGCAGCCGCGTGCCACCCTGGAACTCACCGCGCAGGACATCAAGTTCCTCGGCTCGCGGGGTGACACCATGGCCGAGGGCATGCAAGGCGGCTATCCTGAGGACGCCGACGACCTGCCATTCTGACCCCTGCCCGCCAGGGTGTGTTATCCTAGATATATGGCTCTAGACCTGACGCAGCCGATCGAGGTTCCCTCGCGGCTGTTTCTGGTATCTGCGCTCGCTTGAGCAGCACCGGCAACGAAAGGCGCCCGTATGGCCGACCCGAACCGCCCGCCGCAGCCACCGCGGCGGCAGATAAAGCTTGAGATCCCCGCCGACCTGCAAGCCACCTACGCCAATTTCGCCATCATCTCGCATTCGCCCTGGGAGATCTTCCTCGACTTCGCGCAGATCTTGCCCAGCGTGCCGAAGGCCCGCGTTCAGACGCGCCTCGTCCTGACGCCCGCCAATGCGAAGATGCTGCTGCGGGCGCTGCAAGACAACATCGCCCGCTACGAACGGCAGCACGGCGAGATCGCGCTGCCGCCGCCTGCGCCCTCGCTGGCGGACCAGTTGTTCAACACCATTCGCTCGGGTGCAGACGACCAGGATGACGAGGAAGAAGGCGGGCCGGACCATGACTAACGATAACTATGAAGCCATCGACGCCATTGCGGACGAGATCCGCGCGGTCTTCGAGGCGAAGAACACGGCACGCGACGGCGCGATCAACCAGTCGCGCACGCTGATCCGCTACTGCGCCAACGCGATCCGCGCCGTGCACCGCCGCGACTGGGCCGAGGCACAAACCCGGCTCGCGACGGCCCGCGAGGCCGCCGACGCGATGCGCGCCCAGGTCGCGGATTACCCGGACCTCTACCACACGGGCTACACCCAGGACGCGCTGAAGGAGTACGTCGAGGCCCACGCCACCTACGCCCTCGTGCGCGGTGAGGAGCTGCCCACCCCGGCCTCGCTCGGCGTGGACGAGGCGACGTACCTCAACGGCATGGCCGAGGCCGCGACCGAGCTGCGCCGCCAGATCCTCGACATCCTGCGCCAGGGCCACTCCGCCGAGGCCGAGCGCCTGCTGGCGGCGATGGACGCGATCTACGGCGTGCTGATCACCTTCGACTTCCCGGACGCGATCACGGGTGGTCTGCGGCGCCGCACCGATACGGTGCGCGGCGTGCTGGAACGCACCCGTGGCGACGTGACCAACAGCCTGCGCCAGCAGCGGCTTCAGGACGCGCTGGCCCGCCTGGAGGAGCGCATCGGGTTGGAGGTCATCGCCGCCGGTACGGCGGACCTGGACGCTGGCGACGAGGGCGAACCGGAAGGTTAGCTGCCCGCGAGCGCCGGGCAGGCATCCGGTAAGCGTCGGGCTTCCGTCGCTTATGGGACAAGGAACCGGCGCAGATCGGACGCATACTTACGCAGTGAATGGACTGTGCAGGCTTAAGGCAGGATCGGGGGAGCGCGATGCCCTCAAGCCAGCGTTTTTTAATTCAGGACGGCGAGCACGCCGGTAAGCCGGTTGAGCTGACCGAGTTCCCCTTCACCATCGGCCGCGCCCGCGACTGTAGCTACGTCATCGACAGCACCGAGGTCTCCCGGCTTCACGCACGCCTCACGCGCGATCACCTCAACATCTTCCTTGAAGACGTGGGCAGCACCAACGGCACGTTCGTCAACGGGCGCGCCCTCAAGCCGGGCGAGCGCTATCGCCTGCGCGCGGGCGACGTGGTGACGTTCGCCCAGGTATGCCGCTGGGTGTTTGACGACCCGGCCACGACCGCCCAGATCGACCTGGTGCAGGTCACGACGCCGGGGCTTGAGATCGATATGGATGCGGCCCGCGTGACCATCGGCGGCGTCCCGCTCTACCCGCCGCTCAGCCCCAACCAGTTCGCGCTGCTGGCGCTGCTGGTCGAGAACGCCGGGCGGATCGTGACGCGTGAGGAGATCTGCACGCACGTATGGGGCACCCGCGAGGACGTGACCGATCAGACGGTCGACGCGCTGGTGAGCCGCCTGCGCAAGCGGCTGGCCGAGGTTGATCCCGGCCACGAGTACCTCGTCACGCGGCGCGGCTTCGGCATGATGTTCCAGAACCGCAAGCCGTCGCTGACGCGCGACTAGCCGGGGGAGCGCGCCGCTATGTCTGGGGACGCCCCATGATCCCGCGCCGTGAGTGGGCCGCCCTCGCGCTGATCCTGCTCGTTTACCTGCCCCTGGCCGCGCTCTACGCGATCCGCACCCCGGCCTGGCAGGCCCCCGACGAACCGGCCCATTACAACTACGTCGCACAGCTTGCCGATGGGCGGCTCCCCGTGCTGGAGGCGGGCGACTGGCAGCAGGACGCCCTCGACGCGCTGCGCGCCACCGGGTTCGACCCCGCCCTGCACGACGAGTTGCAAGCGCTGGAGTACGAGGATCACCAGCCGCCCCTGTATTACGCGCTCCAGACTCCGGTGTACCTCGCCACGGACGGCGACCTGACCGCCATGCGCCTGCTGTCGGTCCTGCTCGGCGCGGGCGCGATCGTCGCGGGGTGGGCGGCGCTGCGCTCGCTGCTGCCGCGCTGGCCGGTCGTCGCGCTCAGCGGGGCGGGCTTCATCGCGTTCCTGCCCCAGCACCTCGCGATCCTGGGCAGCGTCAGCAACGATCCGCTGGCCGAGTTGATCGCCGCCCTGACGCTGCTCGCCGCCGTGCGGTACGTGGGCAACCGTCCCGCGCCGGATGCTGCCCCGATCAACCCGCTCGTGCTGGGCGTGCTCGTGGCGGCGGCGCTCGTCACCAAGACGACGATCTACTTCCTGGCCGGGATCGCCGTGCTGGCCGTGCTGCTGCGCGGCTGGCGCGCGCGCTGGCCGCTGTCCCGCATCGCGGCCCACCTCGCCGCCGTGATCGTGCCCGCGCTGTTGATCGGCGGGCTGTGGTGGGGCCGCAACCTGAGCGTGTACGGTGGGCTGGACTTCGCCGGCCTTGAACGTCACGACGAAGTGACGGTCGGCCAGCCGCGCACCGGCGAGTACATCGAATCGATGTACGGCGGCAGCACGCGCCTCTACCTGGAGCAGTACGCCCGCACGACCTTCCGCAGCTTCTGGGGCCAGTTTGGTTGGATGGCGGTCCCGATGCCGGGCTGGACCTACACGCTGTTCCTGCTGTTCACGCTCGCCGTGCTGGTTGGGGCGGGCCTGTTCGCCCGCCGTGCGCGCTGGCCGGGCGCGTTGAGCGGCCCGCAGCGCGACGGGCTGATCCTGCTCGCCGCCACGCTCGTTTTCGTGGTCGCGGCCTACCTGCTGTACAACCTGGACTTCGTGCAGTTCCAGGGCCGTTACCTGTACTACGCCCTGCTGCCGATCGCGCTGGTCGTCGGCCTCGGCCTCTGCGGGTGGGCTGCACCGCTGGCCGGACGGGTCCCGGCACTGGCCTGGGCACCCCTGCTGGTGATCGCCGGGCTGGCGGTGTTCGCGCTCTACGCGCTGGAACGGATCATCGTGCCCAACCTGCCCGCGTGGTAGCCGGGGCAGCCCTGCATCCCTTATGACCGGCAGCGTTCACCGCGAAAGGAAACCCCATGACCTCCCCTGAACTCACGCCCGGCCTGACCGGGGAAGCCAGCGCCACCGTCACCGCCGACCGCACGGCCCGTGCCCTGGGCACCGGCGCCGTGGACGTCTACTCGTCGGCGGCGCTGGTCGCGCTGCTCGAAGCGGCGGCGGTCGCGGCGCTTGCGGACCGCCTCCCGGACGGGCAGACGACCGTCGGCACGCGCCTCGACGTGCGCCACCTCGCCCCAACACCGGTCGGGATGGCGGTCCGCGCCCAGGCGACCCTGCGCGAGGTGGACGGGCGGCGACTGGTCTTTGACGTCGAGGCGTGGGACGCGATCGAGCGCATCGCGAGATCGGAAGAGCGTCGTGTAGGGAAAGAGTGTAGGATAGGGTGTA
>CAZGLU010000266.1:0-5684 GCA_964526095.1 uncultured Anaerolineaceae bacterium
GAGATGGAATCTCGTGACTGGAGTTCAGACGTGTGCTCTTCCGATCTCACGTCTGGCTCCCCGACGCGATGGAGGGTCCGACCCCCGTCAGCGCCATGATCCACGCGGCGGCGATGGTGTCCGCCGGTGTGTACCTCGTCATCCGCATGTTCCCGCTGCTCTCGGCGGGCGCGGACTTCCACCACGGCGACTACTCCACGCCGATGGTGCTGATGGGCGTCGTCGGCTCGGTGACCGCGCTCTTCGCCGCGATCCTCGCCATCGGCCAGAACGACATCAAGCGCATCCTGGCCTACTCGACCATCAGCCAGCTTGGCTTTATGGTCGCGGCGCTCGGCATCGGCGCGTGGGTGGCGGCGGCCTTCCACCTGATCAACCATGCCTTCTTCAAGGCGCTGCTGTTCATGGCTTCCGGCGTCGTCATTCACGCGATGGAGCACGGCGAGCATCACGCTCATGAGCACGGCCATCACGAGGAGCTGCCCCCGCCGCCCGACGGGTTGCAGGCGGATTACGTCGCCCCGGCCAACGACGTGCGGCGCATGGGCGGCCTGTTGGACCGCATCCCCGTCACCGCGATCACGATGGCGATCGGCGGGCTGTCGCTGGCGGGCTTCCCCTTCCTGACCGCCGGGTTCTGGTCCAAGGACGAGATCATCGCGGACGCGTGGCACGGCACCACGGAGGGCTTCCCGCTGGCGCTGCTCGTGCTGCTGCTGCTGGTGAGCGCGGCCTTCATCACCGCGTTCTACACCGCGCGCATGTGGTTCCTGACGTTCTGGGGCGCCCCGCGCACCGAGGCCGCCCGCCACGCCGCGATCGGCGCGTTCCGCAACCGGTGGGTGCGTTCACGCTGGGCGGCGGCGCGGCGGCTGCAAGAGGAGCCGGTCACCCCGCAGGATCGCAATGCGGCGCTGCTGATGGAGGTGCCACTGATCGTGCTGGCGTTCTTCGCCATCTTCGCCGGGTTCATCGGCGTGCACGACGACTTCCCGATCCTGGGGCTGCTCAACAACCCGCTGCACGGCTTCATCGGCCCGACGCTGCTGGAGGAACCAGCTACGCTCGCGCTTAATGGCCTGCCGGTGCTGGTCAGCATCCTGATCGCGCTCGGCGGCCTGACGCTCGGCTGGTGGCTCTACGGCCAGCGGCCCCTGGGCGTCGGGGACCCCGACCCGACCGAGCGCGCGCTCGGCCCCGGCGTGTGGCGGGCGATGGCGAACCGCTTCTACATCGACCACCTCTACCGCCGCTATCTCGTTCAGCCGGCGGAATGGTTCGCGGTCAACATCGTGATCCAGGCCATCGACCGCGAGACGATCGATGGCGTGCTGGAGAGCATCGCCGCGGGCTTCATCTGGCTGGGCGAGTTCTTCAAACGGTTTAACACGGTCGTCATCGACGGGGTGGGCGACGGGATCCCGCGCGCCATCGGGCGGGCGTCCGTCCAGTTCCGCGAGATCCAGTCCGGCCGCATCCAGCAGTATCTGCTCTACGTGGTGCTGGCGCTGCTCGTGCTCGGCACGCTGCTGCTGTACCAGGCGAGGTAACGATGCAGGACTTCCTTTCAGACAACTTCCTGACGCTGCTGACCTTGCTCCCCCTGCTCGGCGCGGCGATCGTGTTCGTCATCCCACGCGGGTACGAGCGTGCGGCGCGGTGGGTCGCGCTGGGCTTCAGCCTCGTGGTCGCGGTACTGGCGGTGTATGTGTTCATCGACGTGCAGAACAACCCGCCGGGCGCGGGCGAATGGGCGTGGGAGGCGCAGGCCGAGTGGTTCCCGCTGCTCAACTCGACGTGGCACGTCGGCGTGGACGGCCTCAGCGCGGCGATGATCCTGCTCACCGGCCTGCTGGTGCCCCTGGCGATCCTGATCTCGTTCGAGGTCGAGGATCGCGTCCAGGCGCACATGGCGCTGTTCCTGTTCCTCGAAACGGGTATGCTCGGCGTGTTCGTGGCGCTGGACCTGATCGTGTTCTTCCTGTTCTGGGAGATCGGGCTGGTCCCGATGTACTTCCTGATCTACCTGTGGGGCGGGGAGCAGCGCCGTTACGCGGCCAACAAGTTCTTCCTGTACACCATGGCCGGTTCGCTCGGCCTGCTGCTGGCGACCCAGTTCATCGGCATGAAGGTCGGCACGTTCGACATCCCGACCGCGATCGCTATCTGGCCGCAGACGCACCTCACCACGCACAAGTGGCTCGCCTTCATCTGGGACGGGAAATACTTCGCGCTGCTCGGCTTCGCGCTGGCGTTCATGATCAAGATGCCGGTCTGGCCGTTCCACACGTGGCTGCCCGACGCGCACACCGAGGCGCCTACCGGCGGCTCGATGCTCCTGGCGGGCGTGCTGCTCAAGCTCGGCGCCTACGGCTTCCTGCGGCTGGCGATCCCGCTGTTCCCGGAGGAGTGGATCATCACGCGCACGCTGTTCGGCGTGCTGGATTACAACCTTGTGGACGTACTCGGCCTGCTGGCGGTGCTCGGCATCATCCTCGGCGCGCTGGCGGCCTGGGGCCAGGACGACTTCAAGCGGCTGGTGGCCTATTCGTCGGTGAACCACATGGGCTTCGTCGTGCTCGGCCTCGCCGTCGCGGCGCTGATGTACGGCATTAATTTCACGCACCAGCATGGCGACTGGCACATCCTCGGCCCGACGCTCGGCATCGAACAGCAGGAGGGCCAGACGTGGCGCGAGGCGGTCCAGTCCGTTTACCCGGCGGAGCGCCTGGAGGCGGATCGCACCAACGCCGCGACCGCCATGAACGGCGCGGTGCTTCAGATGTTCACGCACGGCCTGACCAGCGCGGGCATGTTCCTGCTCGTCGGCGCGCTCTATCACAAGGCCCACACGCGGGACCTGCGGCGCTTCGGCGGGCTGTGGGATATCGTGCCCGTGTTCGGCGCGATCCTGATCTTCGTTAGCATGGGCAACCTGGGGCTGCCCGGCTTTGGTGGCTTCGTCAGCGAGTTCATGGTCGTCTCCGGCTCGTTCCGGATGTATCCGGTGTACGTCTTCCTGGCGATGGCCGGGCTGCTGGTGACGGGCATCTTCGTGCTCAAGGGCATCCAGAAGGTGCTGCACGGCCCGCGCAACGAGGAATGGGCCGCGTACGACCGCGACGTGCACCGTCTGGAGATCACCGTGCGCGAAGTCGTGGCGGTCGTGCCGCTGATGGTGCTGATGCTGGCGACGGGGCTGTACCCCAACTGGATCATGCCGGTGATCAACAGCGGCGTGACCCGGTTCTTGAGCCTGGTCGGCGGCTGACGGCGCCCGCGCCGGGGGCAGCGTGTGGTTTGCCCCGGCGCACAAACGCTTGGGATCGGGAATGAGATGCACTCCGGCTGATCGAACGAACGAGGAGGCCGACACTGATGGAAGAGTCGTTTAGCGGTGTGTTGACCGGCATCCTGCTGCTGCCGGTGATCGGCGCGGTGATCATCCTGCTGCTCAACAAAGACGCGCGCGAGCAGGCACGGATCATCGCGGCGGTCGTGATGGGTGCCTGTTTGCTGCTGTCGCTCGGGATCTTCTTCGGGTACGACGTGGATGCCGCTAACGCCGCTGCCGAACGGGGCGAGACGTACTTCGCCTTCGAGGATAACGTGCCGTGGATCGAGTCGGTCGGCATCCGCTGGCACCTGGGGGTGGACGGCATCAGCGCCCCGATGGTGCTGCTGACGTCGCTGGCGGGCTTCACCGGCGTGCTGATCTCGTGGGGTATCGAGGACCGCACGCGCGAGTTCATGGCGTTCTTCCTGCTGCTCGTGGCCGGGGTGTACGGCGTGTTCATGGCCGTGGACCTGTTCGTGCTGTTCTTTTTCTACGAGCTGGCGATCTTCCCGATGTACTTCCTGATCGTCATCTGGGGCTGGGTCCAGACGCGCGAATACGCCGCCATGAAGCTGACGCTGTACATCCTCGTCGGCTCGATCGTGGCGCTGATCGGGACGCTGGTGCTCTACTTCAAGGCGGGCGAGGCGACCGGCGTCTACAGCTTCGACTTCGTGGACCTCCAGGCGGCGGCGCAGAGCGGCGTGTTCAACGCGCCGTTCGTGGGCGACATCAGCATCGCGCGGCTGTGGTTCCCGGCGATCTTCATCGGCTTCGGCGTGCTGGCGGGCGTGTTCCCCTTCCACAACTGGAGTCCGGACGGCCACGTTGCGGCGCCTACGGCGGTCTCGATGATCCACGCCGGGGTGCTGATGAAGCTCGGCGCGTTCGCGGCGCTGCGCGTCGGCGTGCAGCTTCTGCCGGAGGGCGCGCGCGTGCACCTGCCCTGGATCATCTTCCTGACGCTGATCAACGTTGTCTACGGCGCGCTGATCGCCTTCCGCCAGCGGGATTTCAAGTACGTCATCGGCTTCAGCTCGGTCAGCCACATGGGGCTGGTCAGCATGGGCTTCGCCACCATGAACGTCACCGGCATGACGGGCGCGGGCCTGCAGATGTTCAGCCACGGCGTGATGACGGCGCTCTTCTTCGCCTGCGTCGGCATGGTCTACGACCGGGCGCACACGCGCGACATCCCCAGCCTGGGCGGCTTCATCCAAAAGCTGCCGCTGGTCGGCATTGCCTTCATCATCGGCGGCTTCGTGAGCATGGGCATGCCCGGCCTGAGCGGGTTCGTGGCCGAGTTCCCGATCTTCACCGGCCTGTGGGAGCGTCCCCCGTTCTCGCCGGACGGCGGCTGGTTTGAGTCGTTCGATTACTACGGCGCGATCGCGATCATCGCGGTGCTGGGCATCATCGTCACGGCGGCTTACGTGCTGCGCGTCGTCGGGCAGGTCTTCTTCGGCACGTTCGACGCCGAGCGGTTCCCCGCCATCACGCCGATCCGCCTCTACGACAAGATCGCGCTCGCGCTGCTGGTGTTCTGGCTGGTTTTGCTTGGCGTTTACCCCCGGCTGATGCAGCCGATGATCGAGTCCGGGGTAAGGCCGATTGTATCGATGCTGGGAGGCTAACTTGGACTTTGCATCGGACACCCAGGTGAGCCTTATCGCCATCCTGCCCGAGATCCTGATGACGATCCTGGCGCTGGTCGTGCTGGCCGTGGATGTGGTCTGGCCAGCGGAACGGCGGCGCGAGTTGGGGTATGTCGCCGGGTTCGGGCTGCTGGCGATCGCCGGGATCGTCTTCCTGCTCGGCGGGCCGCCGTCGGGGGGGCCGACGGACCAGCTTGTGCTGGGTGGCATGATCCGGCACGACGAGTTGGCGCAGATGTTCCGCGTCATGATCATGCTGGCGGGCGGGCTGAGCTGCCTGATCAGCATGGGGGTGCTCGGCCTGCGCGCGCGCGGTGACTACTTCGCGATCCTGATCGTGTCGGTGATCGGCGCCAGCCTGATGAGCGCCGCCGCCGACCTGATCATGGTCTTCCTCGCGCTGGAGATGACCTCGATCACGCTCTACATGCTGGCCGGGTACCTGCGCGAGGACGAGCGCAGCACCGAGGCGGGCCTGAAATACTTCCTGTTCGGCGCGTTTATCTCGGCCATCAACCTGTACGGGCTGAGCCTGCTGTACGGCTTCACCGGGCAGACGAACATCCACCTGCTGGGCCGCGAGCTGGCGACGGGCGGCCTGAACAACCCGCCGGTTGTGCTGGCGCTGGCCCTGGTCGCCGCCGGGATCGGCTTCAAGATCAGCGCCGTGCCGTTCCATTTCTGGACGCCGG
>CAZGLU010000267.1:0-5671 GCA_964526095.1 uncultured Anaerolineaceae bacterium
CACACAGCGAAGGGTAGCCAACTGAACACCCAATCCATCAGATAGCGCAGCAGCCGGTGCTCTGTGGCCGTAAGCTGGACCGGCGGGCCTCCATCGACCTGCGCCTGGTGCGTGCTGGAGTCCAGGTAGAGCGGGCCGACCTCCAGCATGGGGCTGGCCGTGATCGTGCTGCGCTGCGTGCGACGGATCAGCGCGCGCACGCGGGCGATCAGCTCCGCCACTTCGAACGGCTTGACGAGGTAATCATCGCCCCCGGCGTCCAGCCCGGCCACCACGTCGTCGGTCTGGCCGCGCGCCGTCAGGAACAGGATCGTCAGGTCGGCATAGCGGACCTCGGAGCGGATCTTCCGGCATACCGAGAGACCGTCCAGCCCCGGCATGATGATGTCCAGCACCATCAGGTCCGGCTGGCGCTCCGCCAGCATCCGCAAGGCTTCGAAGCCGGAGGTTGCCTGACCCACCTCATACCCTTCCCGCGTGAGGGCGCGGGTGAGCGTGCCGAGCACGTCAGGGTCGTCGTCCACCGCAAGCACATAAGGAGTGGTCATGTCGTCTCTTGTCCAAAAACAGGCAGCGTAATAGTGAAACGCGTGCCCTGATTATATTCACTCTCACAAGTGATGCTACCTTTACATTTTTCAACAATCTGCTGACAGATGTGCAGCCCCAACCCCGTGCCTTCCCCGATCGGCTTGGTGGTGAAGAACGGGTCGAAGATCTGCGCTTGATGCTCCGGCGCGATGCCGGAGCCGTTGTCCCACACCACGACGCGCACGTGCCTGTCATCCGGGCCTGGGCACGACTTGATGCCGATCCGCGAATCGGGCCGGTTCGCCACCGCATCACGGGCGTTCAACAGCAGGTTAAGCCACACGTCCTCAAGCTGTCCCCGGATGGCCGCCACGTGTGGCAGGTTCGCGTCCAACTCAGTGACCAGCGTCACGTTGCCCTGCACGATGTGGCTCTTGACGAGGGTCAGCGTGTTCTGGACGGTCTCATTCACGTCCACTTCCTCGATCGTCTCGTCCAGCGAATGCTGCCGGGCCATCGCCAGCAGGCGGCGCACGACCTCATGCGCGCGCTTGCCCGCGCGGGACACGGCTTGCAGGGCCTCCACGTTCGGATCGGACTCGTCCAGGTCCTGCAACACCATCTCGGTATCGCCCAGGATCGTCGTGAGCGGGTTGTTGATCTGGTGCGCCACGGCGGCGGCCAGCTCGCCCATCGCGGACAGCCGCGCCGTCTGGACCAGCTTGCTCTGCGTCAGGTGCAGCTTCTCAAGGCTGAGTTCGAGGTCACGGTACAACCGCGCGTTGGCGAGTGCGTTCGCCGCCTGCAACACGAGCGCCTGGGCCAACTCCACCTCGCGGCGGCTGAACCGCCGTTCGTGCAGCGTGTCGGCCAGCAGCACCAGCCCTCCCGTCTCCCCCCGGATGATCAGTGGCACGATCAACAGGCCCTTGCTGTGACTCTCCTGCACCAGATAGCGCAGGTCCGGCTCCGTCGCGCCGGTGGTGGCGGTCGGCTGCTCCAAAATACGCTTGAGCGCCGGGTACTGCGTGAGGCTCAGCCCGGCGAGCGGCACGGTGGGGCGGATGCCTTCCCCGTATGACAGCACCGTGTTGAACTGGTTCTTCGGCGCATTCCACAGCGCGATCTCGCACCAGTCCGCTCCGGCCAGCGCCATGATCTGCTGGGCGTTGTGCAACAGGTACTGCTGGCGCTGCGACCTGCTGGAGCCGAGGATGCTCGCCACCGTTTGCAGCGCCAGCGCCTGGATCTGGCCCAGCAGCGGCTCCGCCACGGCTTTTGCCTCGTCCTGCGCCGCGATGTGGTACACCGTGACCATCCCCACCAGCCGGTCGTTGGTGAACACGGGGATGTGGACCGCGGCGTGCGCGCCGTAGCGATGCGGCATCCACGCAGCCAACGGGTGATCGACGTACTGCGCCGCGAGGTCCACGCGGACGGGCTGCCGCCGTGCGAACGCCGCCTCGATCGCCGGGTTCGCGGCCATGGGCAGGGCCGGTCCATCCGCCGAGCGCCAGCGCGCGCGGTAAGTGACCGCCAGCGCGTTCAGCCGGTCGGCGGGCCGCTCCCACTCGCCGATGAAGCACTGGTCCACTTCCAGGGTGTCGATCAACTGGCCGGAGATGGTCGCCAGCACCCGGTCGATCGCCAGCGAGGAGTTCGCCGCCTCGCCCGCGCGGACGAGGGTGCTCAGGTCGCGGGCACGCAGCACGCTTTCCTCATACAGGCGTGCGTTTTCGATCGCGATCGCGGCGTGCGCGGCCAGGTCCTCCAGCAGCGCGCGATCCTCCTCGTTGAAGGTCCGGTCTTGCTTCTTGTTATTGACGCCCAGCACGCCGATCGTCTGGCCCTTGCTGGACAGCGGCACGTACAGCAGCGACTTGACGAGATACTCCGTCTTGACCTTCTGCCAGCCCTGGTCCCCGATCAGGATCGGGCTGCCGGAGCGAAACACCTGTCCGGCCAGCGTGTCGCTCGTCTTGACGCGGAAGTTCTGCGCGATGTGGCTGTCCATGCCCTTCGCCGCGCGGATGTACAGGGCCTTTTCCTCGTCGTCGGGCAGCAGCAGCAGGCCCTCCTCGGCCCCCGTCAGGCTCACCGCTGCCTCGACGATCTGCGTCAGCAGGGTGTCCACGTCCAGCACGGAACTGAGCGAGCGCGCCAGGGCCGAGAGCGTGCGCTGTTCCGCCAGCTTGCGCTCCAGCAGGGCCTGGATTTCGTCGGGTTCGTGCGCTGCGGCGGGCTGCGCCGGACGCGCGGTCGTCCCGGTCACCAGCGCCTCGCGCTCGCCGTGCAGCGCAGCGCGGACCTTTTGCAGCAGCAGGTCGCGGTCGAAGCCGTAGGGGAGCCACGCCGCCGCGCCGTAGCGCAGCAGCCCCTGGGGATCGCTTTCCCCCTCACCAGCGACCGCCAGCCACCGCAGCGACGCGCGCGGCCCATCCGCGATCTGCTCGATCAGCAGGCGCTGGTCGCGGTCCTTCATCTGCGCGTCGACGATCGCCAGATCGAACTGCCCGTTTTCCAGCGAGAACAGGGCATCTCCCGCGTTATACGCCTTCTGCACGTTGTACCCTGCTTCCTGCAGGTACCGTGCAGTGGCCGTCATACGCTCGGTGTCATCTTCCGCGACCAGAATACGCGCGGCGTTGATGTTTAGCAGAAAGTCCATGGCGTATCCCGCCCGCTTGCTATCCCGCTTACCCTGAGTTCTACACCATAATCCTTAAAGTCGAAACTCAGGAGGGGCTTACGACAAAAAAACCGCCGGTTTGGTTGGCGGTCACCCTTCACAAACTGCGGCCCCGGCAGGCATCCCCCGCCTACTGGCTGAGGCGTGCCCGCCGTCGGGCGAGGTCCTCCTCGATCGTGCGCTCGTCCACCTGGGCCGGTTCGGCGGCGGGGGCTTCCGGCGCGGCCTCCAGGCGTTCCGTCGGGCGCGGGGCCTCGGCGGTGCGTTCGGTGTAGCGCGCCTCCGCGACGAGCGCCTCCAGCGCGTTCACCTTGCTGATCAGCTCCGACGTCGAGCGGCGGTGCTGCTCGCGGTCCGCCTCGCGCAGCGCGGCCCGCTGCCGCGCAAGCTGCATCTGGCGGATGGCGTGCCGCGCACCGGCCTCGTCGTTCGCCTGAAGCAGCGCGTCCGCGCGCTGATCCCACTCGTCAGCCTCCCGGTGCAGCGCGGCGACCTCCGCCGCAATCCGGTCCTCGTCGTCCAGCGCCTGGTCGATCTGCGCGCGCAGCGCGGCGATCTCGCGATCGACGTGCTTGCCGGGCCGGAGCGGGGTCCGCCGCCCCGCTGGCCGGACGGGGTCCACCAGGCTGTTGACGCCGGAGCGCACCAATACGGTAAGCTTATCCAGTAAGTTTGCCATAGCACCCATTCTACCCATCCGACCCCTTCCATGCAATCCGCCTACCCTGCCCGGCTCGACGGGGCGCGAGCGAGGGGCTATAATCGCGGCGAGCCAAGCAGGGAGGAAACGGCGTGCAGCGCATCAACGGGAACGGCCCCGTCTATTACCAGTTCGAGAGCCTGGCCGCGCACCCAGGGGTCGTGCACGGCATCTTCACGCGGCTCGGCGGCGTCAGCGTCGCCCCGTGGGACTCGCTCAACCTGGGCGGCACCGTCGGGGACGCGCACGAGGCCGTGCAGGAAAACCTGCGCCGTGCGTACGGCGCGCTCGGCCTGGACGGGAACCGCGCCTGCACCGTCTGGCAGGTGCACAGCGCGGACACGGTGCTGGTCCACGGCCCGGCGTCGAACCGCCGCTGGCTGGCCCGCGCCGACGCCATGATCACCGCGCAGCCGGGCCTGCCGCTGAGCATGCGCTTCGCGGACTGCACGCCGATCCTGCTCTACGATCCCGATCACCACGCCATCGGCATCGCGCATGCGGGCTGGCGCGGCACCGTGCAGGACGTGGCGGGCCGCGTCGTGCGCGCCATGCAGGCCGCCTTCGAGACGCGCCCGGAGCGGATCGTCGCCGGGATCGGCCCCTCCATCGGCCCCGACCATTACCAGGTGGGCGAGGAGGTGGTCGCCGCCGTGACGGATGCCTTCGGCGCGGCGGACGGCCTGGTGCGTCGCGCGCCGGACGGCTCCGCATACCTGGACCTGTGGGCCGCCAACCGCCTCGCGCTGGAGCGCGCCGGTGTGCACCAGATCGAGGTCGCGGGCCTGTGTACCGCCAGCCGCACCGATGAGTTTTTCTCGCACCGCGCCGAGCGTGGCCGCACGGGCCGCTTCGGCGCGATCATCGCCCTCACCGGATAGGGAGCTATGGACAGCACGGCGACCATCGCCGCCAACCTCAACACCGTACGCGAGACGATCCGCGCCGCCTGCGCCCGCGCGGGCCGCAGCCCGGAGGACGTGACCCTCGTCGCGGTCAGCAAGACACATCCCGCCACCGCCGTCGCGGAGGCGGTCGCCGCCGGGCAGACGCACTTCGGGGAGAACCGCGTGGAGGAGGCCCGCCCCAAAATGGCCGAGGTCGCCCGCCTCTGCGACCCGCCCCCCACGTGGCACCTGATCGGGCACGTGCAGAGCCGCAAGGCGCGCCTCGCCGTCGAGGGCTTCGCGCTGGTTCATTCGCTGGACAGCCTGAAACTTGCGGAGCGATTCAACCGTATATGGAGTGAGCGCAGTGCGCCGGACGGGCCGCCCGCGCCGCTGGACGTGCTGCTGGAACTGAACGTCTCCGGCGAGGCGTCGAAGTACGGGTGGCAGATGGCGGGGTGGCGCCACGACGACGCCCGCCGCCGCGCGCTCTGGGCCGACGTCGCCGCGATCCTCGCGCTGCCGGGGCTGCGCGTGCGCGGCCTGATGACCATGGCGCCCATCGTGGCCGACCCGGAGGAGGCGCGCCCGGTGTTCGCCGCGCTGCGCGAGTTGCGCGACGCACTGGCGAACGACTTCCCGGCCGCCGAGTGGACGCACCTGAGCATGGGCATGACCGACGATTACCCCGTCGCCGTGGAGGAAGGCGCGACGATCGTGCGGGTTGGCCGCGCCATCTTCGGCGCCCGCGCGACGGGCTAGGACGCCGTGCGGGCGGCTCCCCCGCTGGCACATGATGGACTGATGGCGTGTGATGGATACTGATGAACAATAAGGAGAACGAACGTTGCCCGCGTTGATTGC
>CAZGLU010000268.1:0-5632 GCA_964526095.1 uncultured Anaerolineaceae bacterium
ATCGTAAGCTTGGCGAGGGTTGCCAGCGCAAGCAGCACGCCCAGCTCCGCGCCGCGCCGCAGGCCGGGACGGCGTGCGAAGGCGAGGCTGCGCCAGGCGATGAGCGCCGCCAAGCCAGCCGCCAGCGGATCAGCCATGCCCATCCGCTCGTAGAACAGCGCGAGGGGCAGCACGGCATAGAGCGCCAGCGCGAGCAAACCCGCCGCGTGGCGGTACAGCAGGCGTCCCAGCAGGTAAATGGCCGAGCCGGTGATCAGTGAATAGATGCCCATGCCCAGGCGCGAGGCGGGCAGGGCGGTCTCCGGGCCGGTTTCAAACAGGCCCAGCCAGAAGTAGAGCAGCACCTTGCCGTGCGCGAACCGCCCCGGATTGACGTCGAAGTTCCACACCAGGCCCGCACGCTTGATGTGAAAGCCCTCGTCAACGTACGGGTTTTGCACGTCGATGTGGTGGGTGCGGATGAAGAACAGGACCAGCAGCAGGATGATGACGGGCACGCTGCGCCCGAACCGGCGCGAGGCGGTGGAGGGCATGGATCACTCGGTCTCAGGTGGCGGCGGGGCAGCGGCGTCCAGCGTCCCGGCGGCGCTTTCGCCTGCCGGTGGCGTGTGGCGGGGCTGCTCATAGTCCTCGAGCAAGTCCAGCAGCGGGCGATCGGCGAAGGCGAAGGTGCGCTGCGTGTCGGTCAGGATCCCGGCCAGCCGCGCCCCATCGGCCACGATCAGGATGCGGCCCGGCGCATCACGCATACGCTGGAGGGCCTGGGCCGTGCTCAATGCATCCTGCTGGACGACCTCCGGTGTGTAGACGCCGGGCCACGGCTGCGCCCAGTTGTCCGGATTTTCACGGCGCGACGGCAGGTCGGCCAGACGCGTCTGCATCGTCACCCCCAGATCGGGGGACGCGAGCAGGTCGCGGAGATCCTCAAAACGTAAAGCCGTGAACCGTGCCGCGCCGTGATCGATCAGGAGCCACCACCATTCGTAGCTCTGTGGCGTGTCGCGCCAAGCCCGCAGTGCGGCCAAGACCGTCTCATCCGCCGGGCGCACGAGGAAGGCGTTGGCGGGCTTGGCTAGTTCGGTGTCCGCGATGGGCATCGGCCTGCTCCTGGCTGATCGGAACGACACGCCGGATCGTAGCGCGCTCCACCTGAAAAGGCCAATCACCGGGGGGCAGGACAACTGTGAAAAACGTAAGGAAAAATAAAATTTCGATATATAAAGAATTTGTGAAAGTCTCGTAAGGAGTGTTGTTTTTAGCTTTTTTGCATGCTAAGATGAATTCACCATTATGAAGTGGTTCGATCATTCATCAAGGAGCAATCATCATGCTGTATCTCCCGCGCGAAGAAGGTCAAGGTCTTGTAGAGTACGCTCTGATCCTGGTCCTGGTGGCCGTCGTCGTGATCGTTATCCTGGTTCTCCTCGGGCCGATCATCGGTAACGTGTTCTCCCGGATCGTGGAAGCTCTGTAGGAACCCTGAGCTTCTGTACTCTCATCCAGTTTTAGGTTAAGATGAAAACCCTGCGAAACGCAGGGTTTTCTTTTGTGCGCGGCCGAGCACGGCAGAAGCCCATCAGCGCAGTCTAGCCGTAGGGTAGGCGCCGCGAGGATGCGATACACTGGCGCAGGCATGTGGATCGTCAGGAAAGCTTCGGAGGAGTAACGTGATGGGGTTTCACATTCGGTTTCGATTGGTGCTGGTGCTGATGCTGGCGCTGATCATTGTGGTGAGCGGCTGTGAGGCCCTCCCAGGTAGCACCGAGATCAGCGATCTGGAGACGCGGAACGCACAGCTTCAGGGCACGATCGATGGCATGGGCACCCCGGCGGCGACGATCGCAGCACTGGCGATGACGGCTGACCGCAGCATGATGCTTCAGGCGGAGCTGTCCAACCTGCAAGGTACCGCGCTGGCGGCCCAATCGACGCTCACCGTCCAGCAGTTGGGCGGCGGGGCCGTCGCTCCTACTCAACCGGCTGGCGTCTCTGGGAGCGAGATGGTGATGGGGCCTACCGGCGCGGCGACCCCGGATGGCGGTGGCGGTGGGAGCGGGGATACCGGCGTGGTGAGCAGCAGCGGGACCTCGTTTTATGAGACGACGCTGGCCCGCTCGCGTGACTCATTTGACTGCCCCCTGAACGCGACGACCTCCTTCGATACGAGTGACACGGTGATCTATTCCATCGTGCGCGTCAGCAACTTGCGTGCCGGTTCGACGATCGGGGTGCGCTGGTACGCCAACGGCGTGCTGGTCGAGGAAGGGCAGTGCTGGACCCCGAACCGGGACTGGGAGGACGTATGTGCTTACTGCGATCTGCGTCCGAGCGGCACGGTGTTTGAGGCGGGGAGCTGGTCCGTAGAGATGCTGCTTGACGGGGAAGTGATGTCGCAAGCCAGTTTCCAGGTGACAGGCTCGGGTGCGGACATGGGCGCTACCGGTGATCAGGGCGGTGATACAACCGACTTTGGCGGTGACACGACCGGCGAATCGTTAGGGCCGTAGCGTTGCAATCCTGATAGCTACCTCGAAACCGGGACGGGCCAGCGACAATGCTGGCCTTTTTTGTTGCCCGTGGTGTGCCGGGGACGATAAGGCTGCTTGCAAAGTCGGCTTGTAAAGACAGCTTGCACAGCTCTTCCCTTTTTCATATAATTAAATATACGTTTAATTAATAAATTCCCGCCAGGAGGTTCCATTGGCCCGCAAGCCCGCCGATCAAACGGTCCATCCGGACGCCATCCTGCATGCGGCGGCCACCGTGTTCCACCGCCAGGGCTACCAGGGCGCGACGATGGCCGACATCGCCGCCGAGGTGAACCTGACTGCTGGCAGCCTCTACCACCACTTCCCAAGCAAAGAAGATCTGCTCATGGCCGTGCTGGAGGCCGGGCTGAACCAGATCGCGGACGCGGTGCGTGCCGTCGTGACGAGTGATGCGTCACCGCCGGACAAGCTGCGCGCCATCGTCTCGATCCACATCCTCAGCGCGATCGAGCACGTGCACATCGCAACCGCCGTGATTTTCGAGAGCCGCGCCCTGCTCGAAGTGCCTGGCGTGCGCGAGCGCTACATCCGACAGCGCGACATGCTGGAACGCCTCTACCGCGAGGTGATCGAGGCCGGGATCGCCGCCGGGGACTTCCGCCCGGTGGACGTCGGGATCTTCGTTAAGACGCTGTTCGGCGCGCTGAACTGGGTCAACGTGTGGTACCGCGAGGGCGGGCGGCTCTCTGGCGCGGAGATCGCGGACGAGATCGCCAGCACGTTTCTGCGCGCGCTGGACCCTACCGGAGGACTGGCGCGGTGAGCCGGGATAACGGCGGTTGCCCGGACTTCCTGACGCATTACTACGAGGCGGCGCATGGCCCGTTCCGCAGCCTGTCTGACCTCTCGCTTGAGGCGGCGGAAGCGGTGCAGGACGCGCTCCGGCGGGAGGATGCGACCTTTGCCAGCCAGCGCGCCGTGGACTACCTCGCCATCCGACGCGAATTGGAGCGGACACTCTACGCCCGTTTCGTAGGGAAGGGCGGCCGCCCGCGCCGCACGACCCCGCACTACCTGATCGTCGGGGCGTGTCCCTGGGTCGCAACATGGTACCGTGACGGGCGCGAGGTCCGCGTGCCGCTCGCCGCGTTCTCCCCGGAGACGGTCAGCCTGACCTATGGGGATTCCTTCCCAGCGATGCGCTACGAGGATGGCAAACCCTATCGCGGCGAGGTGTACCGGCTGGACGAACTACCGGCCCTGGTGGCGGAATTCGGGCTGCCCCAAACGTGGAACCCGGACGGCCTGCTGGGGCCGGACCGTTATATTGAAGCACAGGTGTGGGACGACGAGCCGCTGCGCTCGTTGGGCTGGTTGGCAAGCGGAGGTGAGCAGCGATGATCAGCTTTACCCCTTCGGACGAACAGCAGATGCTGGTGGAGGCGATCCGCCGCTACAGTGTGAACGACGTGCGCCCGGTGGCCCACGAGTCGGACGAGCGCGGCGACCTGCCGGACGCGCTCCTGCGGACGGGTTGGGAGATGGGCATCCTGCCGGGCAACATCCCGGAGGAATGGGGCGGCTTCGGGGAGTGCCACAGCGCGCTGACCGGGGCGCTGGCCTACGAGGAGCTGGCGTATGGCGACCTCGCCCTCGCGCTGCGCCTGATGGCCCCGGCGCTGATGGCGGTGCCGGTGCTGCTGGATGGCACGGACGACCAGCGCAGGGAGTTCCTGCCGCAGTTCCTGGGCGAGACGCCGCCGGACGTGACCGCCGCCTGGATCGAGCCGGGCATCACCCCGCGCCTCGACAGGCCGGAGACGACCGCGACGCGTGAAAACGGCGGCTACGTCCTGAACGGGCGCAAGGCGTACGTCCCGCTGGCCGAGGGCGCTGAGTGGATCCTGACCTATGCCTGGAACGCCGACGCGGGCAGGGTGGACGCTTTCCTGGTGCACGGCAGGGCCGACGGTGTGACGGTCGGGCCGCGCGAGAAGCTGATGGGCGTGCGCGCGCTGCCGACCTACCCGGTGACGTTTGAGGGCGTGCGCGTCGGCGCGGACTGCCGCCTCGGCGGTGCGGCGGGGATCTCGCTCGCGCGTCATGTCGCGCACAGCCACGTTGCGCTGGGCGCCCTGGCGGTCGGCGTGATGCGCGGGGCGCTGGAGTACGCCATCACCTACGCCAAGGAGCGTGAGCAGTTCGGCGCGCCGATCGCGACCAAGCAGGCTATCGCGTTCATGCTGGCCGAGTGCGCGATCGAGGTGGACGCGACGCGGCTGATGGTGTGGGAGGCGGCCTGGAAGCTCGACCAGGGCCAGGACGCGACGAAGGAGGCATACCTGGCGAAACGCTACGCCGACAAGGCGGCGCTGATGGTGACCGACAGCGCCGTGCAGACGCTCGGCGGACACGGCTACATCCGCGAGCATCCGGTCGAGCGCTGGCTGCGCAACGCACGCGGCTTTGCGGCGTTCGACGGGCTGGCGATGGTTTAGGCGCGAACGACTACCACGGAACGTGGCCTGCTCAAAGGAGCGAGGACGATGGCAATCAGCTTTGAGATCCCGGAGCGGATCAAGCAGGAACTGCCGATGATCGAGGCGGTCGCGTCCGGCGTGATGCGCCCTGAGTCCCGGCGGCTGGACGAAAACGAGCACGAACGGCCGTGGGCGTTCGTGAACATGATGTGGCCGGTGCTGCGCGACCAGCAGGCGCGCGCGCTGGACAAGCTGGCCGCACGCGCGCGCGGCGAGGGCGGCCCTCGGCGCGAGGGGCCGGGGATCGCGAACCTGCGCATGACGATCATGGTCGAAATGCTCAGTTGGGGCGACGTCGGGCAATACCTGTGCATGCCGATGTCGATGCTGGCCGGGGCCGCGATCGAGGCGGTCGGCACGCCGGAGCAGCAGGAGCGTTTCCTGCGCCGCTTCGCGGAGGGCGACCGGCCCGTGTGGGGCGCGATGGCGATGACCGAGCCGGGCGCCGGGTCGGATACGTCCGCGATCCAGACGACGGCCACGCTCGACCCGGAAACGAACGAGTGGGTGCTGAACGGCGAGAAGATCTTCTGCACGAACGGCAAGCTCGCGCTGGAAGATCGGAAGAGCGTCGTGTAGGGAAAGAGTGTAGGATAGGGTGTA
>CAZGLU010000269.1:0-3683 GCA_964526095.1 uncultured Anaerolineaceae bacterium
CCCCACAACCACCCAATCCTACACTCTTTCCCTACACGACGCTCTTCCGATCTGGATCGCCCAGTTGCCCGGCCACAGCAGCCGGAAGTCGCCCGGCCCGACGAAGATGGTATCCACCGGCAGCAACACGACGAGCAGCACCGCGTCGAAGGTCGAGGTGTGGTTGGCCGCGTAGATGACCGGCCCCTCAACACGCAGGTGCTCCCGCCCCCGGACGCGCGTCCGCGTCAGGAGCGCCAGAAAGGCCCAACCGAGCGCCTTCAAGATACGCCGCGCCCACCGTACCCGCGTGCTGACGACCATGCCTGCTCCCCTTCCCCCCGCGTGAACGCCCCGCAGTGGGAGCATTGTAACATGGCGTCCGGCTGACAAAACACCGGACTCCGCGTTACAATCAGATCCCGACAGGTAACTTGGTTGAGGAGAGCAGTACGTGGAGAAGCGACGGACGGACGAAGGACTGGCACAACAGGACATCCGAACCACGCAGGAGATCTTTGGGGATCTGTTCGGCGGCTTGGCGACGCTCGGCGCGCGCGGCGTCGATGGGTTCGTCATCGCGAAGGCGCTCGCGCGGCTGCTCATCCAGCAGGGGGTGATCTCCCGCGAGCAGTTCATCCAAACGATGCGCGAGGTCGCCCGTGAGGAGCTGGAGGAATCCGACGAGATCAACAACTTCCTGACGGCGACCTTCACCGAGATCCTGGGCCAGCTTCAGGAACGAGCCGAGAGAGCGACCGGCGAATAACAGTTCCTCTCTATGCGTGACCTCTATCCGCCGCTCGTGACCGACCTCGAGCAGATCGCGGCTGATACGATGCGCCAGGCGGACGACAACGCTGCGTTCGCCTACTACATTGATACCCTGTGCGAGCATGGCGACCTCACCGACGCTGAGCTAGATGCGTGCGTGGACGCGATCGCGCAGGACGTCGCCGCCCAGATCGACTGTACGGCCTGCGCCAACTGCTGTCGCGGGCTGACGGTCGGCCTCACGCCCGAGGACATCCCACCGCTGGCGCAAGCCCTTCAGATCGCCCCGGAGGACGTCGTCGCGCGGTACGTGGCACAGGGCGCCACCCCTGACGACGAGTGGGGCACGTTCCGCCAGCGGCCCTGCGCGTTCCTGGCCGGGGGGCGCTGCTCGATCTACGCGGCGCGGCCCGCGTCGTGCCGGGACTATCCCGCCTTCACGCCGGACTTCCGCTGGCTGGCGGCGCCGATCCTGGCGGGGGCGGGGGTGTGCCCGATCATCTACAACGTCACCGCCCGCCTGAAGGTCGCGCTGGGCTGGTAGGCGGCGGCTCCCCATCCTCAAGGCATAAAAAATCCCCGCTGTTGCCAGCGGGGATCGTGTTGCTTCAGGTGGCGCGTGCGGGCGTTAGAAGCTGCCCAGGAACTGCTCCAACGGGGTCTGCTTGGCGGGGTCGGCGCTGCGGCCCGTCCCATACAGGCGCACCGTCAGGTCCGGGGTTTTGAAGCTGCGGCCCGGCAACTGCTCGCCTTCGGCCTGCGGCTGCAAGAACCGCTCCAGCTCGCTCTGCTTGTCCGGGTCGCTGCTGCGGCCGGTGCCGCGCAGGAACAGGGTGCCCTCGCCCGTCTCGATGGCGCGACCGGGCAGGCCGCCGAAGCCGCCAAAGCCGCTGATGCCCTGCGGGGCCGCCGGGGCGCCGCTCGTCACCTGGAGGGTGTAGCTGCCGGTCGAGATGCCCTGATCGATGCCCGCGCGGGTGGCGACGATGACGTACACGCCGCTCTCCGGCAGGCGCAGCGAGATCTGCGCGTCGTAGCCGGACGCACCGCCGCCGCTGTCGTCATCCTCCGCGATCACCTCATCGCTCGGGTCCATGATGCCCAGGTAGGAGTCCAGGCCGTCGGTGCTGCGCATGGTGATCGTGATCTGCTCGCCCGCGTTGCCCTGGAAGGCGTACAGGTGCAGGAAGCTGTTCTGGGTGATGGTGCCGGTGGCCTGCGCCCCCGTGCTGATCTCGCCCATCACCTCGACGCCGGGCGGCAGACCCTGCGTGTCCACCGGGGCGGGCGTGTCTTCCGGCTCAGGGACCCCGGCGAACAGCATGTAGTTGCCGGTGGAGGTGCCCATGTCCAGGCCCACGCGGCTGGCGATGAGCAGGTACGTGCCGGGCTGCTGCACGGTCAGGTAGATCAGGGCGTCGTAGGTGCCGCCGCCCACGTCTGCGCCGCTGTCATCATCCTCCGCGAGCACGGTGCCGTCCTCGGTGCCGAAGATGAGGTACGAGTCCAGGTTGCTGCCGTCCGCGAACATGGCGGCCACAAACTCAGTCCCTGCGTCGAGCGTCACGGTGTACACGTGCGCGTACGCGTCGTTGGAGATGGCCGCGTTCACCGACGAACCCAGTTCCAGCTCGCCGTAGTACCACAGGCCCGGCTCGATCTCCACCGGCTGCGTCATGTTGACGCTCTGGTTGCTGACGGTGTTCACGTTCTGGTTGGGGCCGGCCCCGCCCTGCAACGACAGCTCATACTGGCCGGTAGAGGTGCCCGTGTCGAGGTTGTAGCGCGTGGCGATGATGGCATAGTCGCCGGTCGAGGGCAGCGAGAGTTCCATCATGGCGTTCATATTCCCGGCGCTGTCATCATCCTCTGCGATAACCTGCTCGGTGGACAACTCAATCAGGCCCAGGTAGGGGTCCAGCGCGCCATCGCCGATCATCGTGATTCGGACGCGGTCGCCCTGGGTGCCGGAAAATTGCCAGACCTGGAAGTAATTCTTAGCCGTGATGGTGCCGGTCACAACTTCGCCGTAGCTGATCATCCCGGCCTGCGCGTGGGCGCGCGGCACGACCGGCGTCAGCGCGAAGGCAAGCGCAACGACGAGCAGTGCCGTGACAACACGAGCGATACGGTGGACGTGCATGATGTTTCCTCCTTGGCTGCCCTAAGTGCATCGAGTGTTGCTCGGCATTGATTATAATCGGCTGATAGAGGGGCGCAATTTGGTGAGAAGCCAACTAATAGTGGCCTAGACACCAAATCCGCGGCCGATGCTGCCCTCAGTCTCTCAGCGCGGCGTGACCAAAGCGTGACCGCCGCCCGGCAGCGGGGAAACCTATACGACTTTTTTACCGGATCTTTGCAGGCACGGCGCGCCCCCAGGCGGGTTTGGCCCCGGCCCGACTGCGTTATACTGAGGGCACAACCTGATCCGGCACGGAGGCGGGGCATGGCACGCATGCGGCGTTCGCACCCCACACGGCAACCAGTACCCCAATACGCCTGGGCATTCGATGCTGCCGGGCACGCCGTCCCCATCGGGCAGGCGGAGCGCGGCGCCCCCTACGTGTGCCCCGTCTGCGGCGGCGTGATGATCGCACGGCTGGGCAGCGAGGTGCGGCACCATTTTGCCCACGCGGAGCAGCGGCACTGCCCGGCGGAGGCCGTCGCCCACGCCGCCGGGGTGCGCTGGTTCGCAGAGCGCCTGCGCGGGCACCTCGCGGCGCGCCAGTCCGTGACCGCCAGTTGGACCTGCCCCCTGTGCAGCCAGATCCACACCGCGAACCTGCTGGAGGGCGCGGTCACGGTCTGCGAAGGCTATCAGGCCGGGGACGTGCGCCTGGACGTCGCGCTGCTCGACGCGGCGGACCGCCTGCGCGCCGGGTTCGTGCTGGCGCAGCCGGGCGGTGTCGAGGCGGCCCCCGGCGACG
>CAZGLU010000269.1:3693-5620 GCA_964526095.1 uncultured Anaerolineaceae bacterium
GGGCGCGCGCCCCTGATCACCGTCAGCCCGGCCCACCTGTGGCGCGACGCACCGGCGCTGCCCGCCCTGCTGGCCGGGGCGTCCATCACCGGCGGGATCTGCACCGTGCAGCGGGCCGCCGCGGAGGCCGGGTACGTGGTCGAGGGCGACGCGCTGCGCGAGATCATCCTGGACGGCGTCAGCGCCCCGCCGCACCGCTTCTACGGCCTGTTGGAGGCCGAGGACGGCCTGACGCACGTCCTCAGCGTCGGGCGCCGGAAGCTGTGGCTGCCCCCGGTCCTGTGGCAGCGGATCGTCGGCGGGGTGCGGCATAAGGTGGCGCCCGGCTTTTCGATCCTGTCCCAGGAATGGGAGCGCCGGGACGGCAGCACCGTCGCGCTGTACTACGTCACGGTCAAGGACGCCCACGCGGTCGCCGTGCGGCGCTTCCCGCCGGGCGAGCCGGTCACGGCACGGCTCGGCCAGGCGACCCTGCGCACGCCCCGGCTGTCGGCCCTCCAGGTCGCGCGCAGCCTCGCGGAGAACTGACGCGCTCCGGCGACGCCCGGCGCGTTTGGCATTTCGCGGCCCCCGAGTACAATCTTATTCGTGCGGCCGTGACACCTGGGGGTCGATATGCCCAACGGTGATTTAAGCCAGCAGCTACAGGAAGCCATCGCCCTGGCGCAGGCGGGACGGCGCGACGAAGCGCGGGACCTGCTCAAGGCCATCGTCGCCGCCGACCCCACCCAGGAACTCGCCTGGCTGTGGCTGGCGTCCGTCTCCGGCAGCCGTGCCGAGCGCATCACCTACCTGGAGCGCGCCCTCGCGCTGAACCCGGATAACCCGACGAGCCAGCAGGCCTACCGCGAGCTGACCGGACGCTCGACGCCCCCACCCCGCAGGCCGGGCGCGCCCGCGCGGGGCGGCACGCCGCCGGTTCGCCCCGGCAGCATCCTGGTATGGCTGGCGATCGCGCTGATCATCGGCCTGGCCGTGCTGTTGGTGATCATGTTCCTGACCGGCGACGACGAGGACGCCGGGGACGCCACGCCCACCCTCGCCCCGGAGATGCTCACGCCAGGGTCCAGCGATACGCCGCGCTTCACCCCGACGCCCAGCGACACGCCGCGCCCCACCGTCACCCCCGGCCCGTCGCCCACGCCGGTCACGCTGCCGCCGACCTGGACGCCCGCGCACAGCGACACGCCGCTCCCCACTCAAACGTTGGTGCCGAGCTGGACCCCGCGCCCGACCAGAACGCCCCTCGCGACCGCCGTGCCGCCGACCGCGACCTTTACGCTGCTGCCGGAGAACGACACGCCCACGGACGAGGGCGAACCGTCACCGCTCATGGCCACAGGCGAGGCCACGGAGGAAACCCGTTGAACATTCTGGGGGAAATTTCCCCTTGCGGTTGTGCACCTCTCGCGTAATCATGGTACAATCACCAGCGTAGGGTTCGTTCGGTGCTTACCAGATTCTATGCGTCAGGCATTAGTAAGGAGTTCGAACCGTGGCAATTGAATTCTATGACGTCAAGACTCGTCAGAAGGTCTCCCTTCCCGAATCGGATGTGGTCAAGACCACGTTTACCACGAAGAACGGCCAGACCCGCTACGGCCTGCGTGGTAAAACCAAGGACGGCCGTATGCTGACCAAGTTCGTCAGCAAGAGCGACTGGGAATCGATGAAGCTGCCTGAGGGCTAAACCGACCCTATTGCTCAGCCAAGCAGCCCGCACCCCGACCCGGTGCGGGTTTTCGTTTTACCTCGCAGAACCACACACCAGGAGGGGGATCATGCCACGCCTGCGCTTCTACCAGATCGACGTCTTCACCGACCGGCCCTTCGGCGGCAACCCGCTCGCGGTCTTCCCCGACGCCGCCGGACTCACCGACGAGATCGGAAGAGCGTCGTGTAGGGAAAGAGTGTAGGATAGGGGGGA
>CAZGLU010000270.1:0-3664 GCA_964526095.1 uncultured Anaerolineaceae bacterium
CGTCAACGTGCGCTACGGGCCTGGGACGGACACCTTCGGGGTGATCGGCGTGCTGTACGCCGGGCAGCAGCTTCCGGTGATCGGCCAGAACGCGGCGGGCGACTGGTACGCCGTCACGTTCGCCGCGCCGGGCAGCCTCAACGGGCCGCAGGAGGGCTGGGTCTCGCGGGCGGCGGTCCGCGCGGAGGGCGCGGCGTGCGGCAGCCTGCCGGTGCTGGACGAGCCGGGCGACCCGGCGGAGGTCGCGTTCCTGAGCGAGATCCCGGTGCTGCCGGAGCTTGACGTGGCGTGGCTGCGCGAGATCCACGCGCACGGCCTGGCGCTCGGCAACGATCCGCACGTCTTCACGAAGGTGGGCGACTGCAACACGGACACGTCCTTCTTCATGGCCGGGTTCGACCGGGGCGATTACGACCTCGGCCCCTACGACGAGCTGGAGCCGTCGATCGCGTACTTCGCCGGGTCGTTCGAGCACGTCAGCCTCGCCGGACAGGTCGGCTTCAACGCCATGAGCATGCTCGACCCGATGTGGGCCAACCCCGCCCAGTGCGAGCCGTCGGAGGGCGAAGGCCCGCTGGCGTGCGAGTACCGCCGCGAGCGTCCGAGCGTGGCCGTGATGATGTTCGGCCCGAACGACCTGATCAACCTCACCGAGGAGCAGTACGCCGAGGCGCTGCGCGACATCATCGCGCTGTCGCTGGACCAGGGCGTGATCCCGGTGCTCTCGACCTTTACCTGGCACCGCGACCAGATGTGGTACAAGGCGCTGCGCCTGAACGCGATCACGGTCGAGATCGCGGACGAGTACAACCTGCCGCTGATCAACTTCTGGCGCGCCGCACAAGACCTGCCGAACCTGGGGCTGGTCACGGACTACACCCACCTGACCAGCGACGGCGGGCCGCTGTTCGGCATCCGCTTCAACGGCGAGGAGACGTACTCCGGCTACGCGCTGCGCAACCTCGTCACGCTGCAAACCCTCGACATGCTGCGCCGCGAGGTCCTGGCGGCAAGCTGACCTCACCCCTAAATCCCCTCTCCAATCAAGTTGGAGAGGGGACTTGAGGCGTTAAGAGTTCGGGATGGGCAGCCGGGTTGCGGATGGTAGGCGTCGAATGGGGTAAGGCATGGCCGGTGACGGCAAGCGCGGCGGGGTCAGCAAGGCGCCGCCCGGCTGGTGGCGGCAGTTGGGTCCGCTGGCGCAGGAGAAGCGACAGGCGCCGACCCCGGCTGAGGCCGTCCTGTGGGAGCACGTACGCAACCGCCAGCTTGCCGGGCTGAAGTTCAGGCGGCAGGTCGCGTTCGGCTGTTTCGTCGTGGACTTCTACTGCGCCGAGCGGCGGCTCGTGGTCGAGGTTGATGGCCCCGTCCACGCGCGCCAGCAGGCGCAGGACGCCGCGCGCACAGCCTACTTGGAGGACCTCGGCCTGCGGGTCCTGCGGGTGGCGAACGACGACGTATTAGCACGCATCGACGACGTTCTTGAGCGCATCCGCGCCGCCGCCGCTCCCGAATCCCCCGACCCCGACACGCCGGAACCCGCCTAGCCCACCCCGTGCGGGTTGAATACAGGTCGGGCCTGGATGCGGGGCGGGTTTGCAAACCTGCCCCTACACGCCGCGCTAAGATTGGCTTTTCTCCCCCTCTCCAACTTGATTGGAGAGGGGGCCGGGGGGTGAGGTCCCGCCGGGCGGTGAGGTCCGTCCGACGCCCCAATTATCTTCCTGGGCCACATCAACCCCGCCCCTACATGCCGCGCTAAGATTGGCTTTTCTCCCCCTCTCCAGCCCCGACTGGAGAGGGGGTCGGGGGGTGAGGTCCACAACAAAAACGGGGGTGAGCGCCTACCGCTCCCCCCGTACTTGCGTCAGTTCACCATGCGCCCTACATCGGCGCGGCCAGCACCAGCACGTAGTACACCTTGCCCGACGCCGACTGCCCGTAGGCGATCCCGGCGTGGACGTACGCGGGGTTGACCATATTGGCGAGGTGCGGCCCGCTGCTGACCCACTGCGCCACCGCCCCGGCGGCGCTGAAGTCCCAGCGATACAGGCAGTTCTCGCCTACCGCACGCCAGATGTAGCCCGCATCCGTCGCGCGCTGGCCGGGCTTGGACCCGTCCGAACCGATGTGTCCCAGGAAATCATGCGCGGTCATGTCGTTGAGCTGGCGCTGCGCAGATGCGGTGAGTACGGCATCCAGCGCGACCGGCCCTACACCGTGTTCGGCGCGCACCTGGTTGATGTGCGCCAACACTTCCTCTACGTGGGCGTCCTGCGCCTCCGCCGGGCGGAGCGGCGCGATCTGGAACGCGGTCAGAGCGAGCACGACGACGAGCAAGACCTGAAACGTTGCTTTACGCCTCATAGACAACCCTCCCAAAAGTGTAAAAACAGTGTAAAAGTGGGGTATCGGACGGTCAATGAGACATATTTGCTATGAGGGCGTCTTGACAGATCCGGCGTACCACGATAACCGGGACGCGCCGTATCACGTGCTCCTCACAGGCTTGATGGAGCTGTGGTTCGCTTTTGTTACGATGCGGCAAGCTGAATCAAAAAGGGGCGGGCCGTACGGCCTGCCCCTCTCCCCATCCCCGTTCAGAGTGTCTTACATCGGCGCGGCGAGCACCAACACGTAATAGATCTTGCCAGCCGCGTTCTGACCGTACGCGATCCCCGCATCCCGGAACCCCGCATAGATGAGGTTCGCGTAGTGGGCCGGACTGTTCACCCACTGCGAGACGGCAGCAGCGGCGTTGTAATCCCAACGGTACAGGCAGTTCTCGCCCACCGCGCGCCAGCGGTAGGACGTTGCCGTGACGCGCTGGCTCGGCTTCGTGCCGTCCGTGCCGATGTGCCCCAGGAAATCGTGGGCTAACATGTCGTTCAATTGGCGCTGTGCCGCAGCATTGAGCGCCGGGTTCAACTCGACCGGCTCCAGCCCCTGCGCCGCGCGGATCTGGTTCACGTGCGCCAGCACTTCGGCCAGGTGGTTATCCTGCGCCTGGGCCGTACCTACGGGTGCCAGGTGGACCGCCACCGCCAGCACCCAGACGATCACGATGAAACGGGTTAATGAATTGCGAGACATCTGCGATCCCAATCACACCTTAACGATATCACAATCATAGAACAATGAATAATTGAGATCAATATGACTAATTTCACAATTCTTCGTTACTAAATAGCACACAGCCGGCGGGCCGGATCGCGTGGCCGCCGGTTCATCAACGACTCGTTAAATTCTTTGCTGAGGGCTGCCGGGTTTGATAGACTCTCCCTTTGCCTGTTCGCCCGGCGGTCAGGGGGATCGGGTTATTGACAGGTGTTGGGGCAAGCAGTACACTACAGAACAGACGTTCCTAACTCATCCGTTCGACACCATTCTGCCGCGTCAGACCGCGACGCCTCGCACTCACCCAACAGCAGCAAGAGGGTTATCCGGTATGTCACAAAATCAGATCGTTGTGCGCGGCGCCCGCGAGCATAATCTGAAGAATATTGACGTCACGATCCCGCGCGACAAGCTCGTGGTGATCACGGGCCTCAGCGGCAGCGGGAAAAGCTCGCTGGCGTTCGACACGATCTTCGCGGAGGGGCAGCGGCGCTACGTCGAGTCGCTTTCCGCCTACGCCCGGCAGTTCCTCGGCCAGATGGACAAG
>CAZGLU010000270.1:3674-5596 GCA_964526095.1 uncultured Anaerolineaceae bacterium
GTGGACCAGATCGAGGGCCTCTCCCCATCGATCTCGATCGACCAGAAAAGCGTGAGCAACAACCCGCGCTCGACCGTGGGCACCGTGACGGAGATCTACGACTACCTGCGCCTGCTCTACGCGCGCATCGGCATCCCGCACTGCCCCGTCTGTGGCGAGCGCGTCGTGGCCCAGTCCCCGCAGCAGATCGTGGAGACGATCGAGGCGTGGCCGGACGGCACGCGCATCCAGGTCCTCGCGCCAGTCATCAAGGACCGCAAGGGCCGCCACGAGCGCGTGCTGGACGACATCCGCAAGGCCGGGTTCGTGCGCGCGCGCATCAACGGCGAGGTCTTCGACCTGTCCGAAGACATCGACCTGGCACGCTACAAGAGCCACACCATCGAGGTCGTGGTGGACCGCCTCGTGATCCGCCACCACGACGACCCGAACGGCGAGGAGGCCGCCGCCGCGCGCAGCCGCCTGACGGACTCCATCGAAACCGCGATGGAAATGGGCGGCGGTGTGGTTGTGATCAACGACCTGACCGACCGCGAGAACCCGGTCGATCACCTGTTCAGCGAGCACCTGGCCTGCGTCTACGGCCACGTCAGCCTGCCGGAGATCGAGCCGCGCACGTTCTCCTTCAACAATCCGCATGGGGCGTGCCCCGTCTGCCAGGGCCTCGGCGTCAAGCGCGAGTTCGACCCGGAGCTGATGGTCCCCAACCCGCTGCTGACCATCGACCAGGGCGCGCTGGTGCCGTGGAACACCACCAACGAGGACAGTTGGACGCGCACGATCCTGCGGGCGGCCTGCCAGCACTTCGGCATCCCGACGAACGTCCCCTGGCAGGACCTCGACCCGAAGCACCAGGAGATCCTGCTCTACGGCTCCAACGACAAGATCCGCATCCGGCACCGGCGTCAGGACGGCAGCCAGTTCTCCTACGAGACGCACTTCGAGGGCGTACTCAGCAGCACGGCGCGCCGCTACCAGGAGACTACGTCCGAGTACATGCGGGCGAAGTACGAGGAGTTCATGAGCGAGCGCCCGTGCGAGGCTTGCGGCGGCAAACGCCTGCGGCCCGAGGCGCTGGCCGTGACGGTCGCGGACCGCGCGATCCATGAGGTCACGGCGCTGCCCATCAAGGACCTGCTGCGCTGGGTGCAGAGCCTGCGCGGCACCGGGCCGAGTGTCAATGGGCACCCGCGCCTCTCCGAGCGCGACCTGACGATCGCGCACCAGATCCTGAAGGCGATCGAGGCGCGCGCGCAGTTCATGGTCAACGTCGGCCTGGATTACCTGACGCTCGCCCGCTCGGCGGGCACGCTCTCCGGCGGCGAGGCGCAGCGCATCCGCCTGGCGACTCAGATCGGCAGCCAGCTTACCGGCGTGCTGTACGTCCTTGACGAGCCGAGCATCGGCCTGCACCAGCGCGACAACGCCAAGCTGATCCAGACGCTCAAGAACATGCGGGACCTCGGCAACACGCTGCTCGTCGTCGAGCACGACCACGAGACGATGCTCTCCGCCGACTGGATCCTGGACCTCGGCCCCGGCGCGGGCGAGCACGGCGGGCAGGTCGTGGCGGAAGGCACGCCGGAGGAGATCATGCGCCACCCGCGCAGCATCACGGGGGCGTACCTCTCCGGGCGGCAGTGCATCCCCATCCCGGCCCAACGTCGCGCGGGCAACGGCAAGGCGATCGTCATTCGCGGCGCGCGTGAGAACAACCTGAAGAACATCGACGTGACGGTGCCGCTCGGCAAGCTCGTCGTCATCACCGGCGTCAGCGGGTCGGGCAAGTCCACGCTGATGATCGAGGTGCTCTACAAGAAGCTGGCGCAGGTCGTCTGGAACGCGAAGGACCGCCCCGGCGAGCACGACCGCATCGAAGGGCTGGAGCACATCGACAAGGTGATCCACATCGACCAGTCGCC
>CAZGLU010000271.1:0-2785 GCA_964526095.1 uncultured Anaerolineaceae bacterium
CGGTCAGCGTGCCGATCTGGTTCACCTTGCACAGCAGGCTGTTGCACGCGCCCAGCTCGATCGCCCGCGCGACGCGCGCCGGGTTGGTCACGAGCAGGTCGTCGCCGACCAACTGCACACGGTCACCGATGGCCTGGGTCAACATCACCCAGTGATCCCAGTCGTTTTCGGCCAGCCCGTCCTCGATGGAGATGATCGGGTAGCGGGTCGTCCAGTCCTCCCAGAAGCGGACCATCTCCTCGCCGGACAAGCGACGGTTCTCACGCGCGAGGACATACTCGCCGTCCTCGTAGATCTCGCTCACCGCCGGGTCGAGCGCCAGGAAGACCTGCTCGCCGGGGGTGTAGCCCGCACGCTGGATCGCCTCAAGGATGACCTCAACCGCGCCCTCGTTGCTGGGCAGGCTGGGGGCGAAGCCGCCCTCGTCACCGACCGTCGTGCGGTGGCCCTTCTCGCTCAGGACCTTCTTAAGCGCGGCGTAGATCTCGGCGCACCAGCGCAGCGCCTCACGGAAGCTCTCCGCGCCGACGGGCATGATCATGAACTCCTGGAAGTCGGTGCTGTCCGCCGCGTGCTTGCCACCGTTCATGATGTTCATCATGGGCACCGGCAGCGTGTGGGCGTAGACGCCGCCCAGGTAGCGGTACAGCGGCAGGCCGACGCTCTCCGCCGCCGCGTGCGCCACGGCCAACGACACGCCCAGGATCGCGTTCGCGCCGAGCTTGCCCTTGTTCTCGGTCCCGTCCAGCTCGATCAGCATCTGATCGATGCCCTTCTGGTCGGTCGCGTCCCAGCCGATAAGCGCATCGGCGATGGTGTCGTTGACGTTGTCCACCGCCTTCAGCACGCCCTTGCCACCGTAGCGGCTCTTGTCCCCGTCACGCAACTCGACGGCCTCATGCTCGCCGGTGCTGGCGCCGCTGGGCACGATCGCGCGCCCGGAGCTGCCATCTTCCAGATAGACTTCGACTTCGACGGTTGGGTTGCCCCGCGAGTCAAGCACCTCGCGCCCGATGATCGTTTCAATCGTGCTCATCGTTCAATCTCCTCGTGATCCTTTAATCACTTTTGTGCCACCGGACGCCCGGCTGGCAATATCGGGGCGCAGCAGCAGCGCCGCGCCCCGATCTCACACGAAACCAAGCCGTGCCCCGGCGTTACATCCCCAGGTCACGCAGCAGGGCGGCGTAGTCGAGATGCTCGGACAGCATCGCCTGGAAGCGGCTCAGCTTCTCCGGCTGGCCGAGGCTGGTCTTGCCGAAGATGGCCTCGACCTTCTCCACCGCCTCAAGGGTGCTGTCCGGCACGAGCAGCACCGCGACGTTGAGTTCCTCGGCCCGCTTCAGGATGGTCGAAGTCGGCTGGAGGTTGCCCGTCAGCACGAGGCAGGTCGTGGAGGTCTCCAGCGCCGCCGCCTGGATGTCCGTGCGGTCGCCGCCGGTGAACACCGCCTTATTAAGCTGGCGGCGGAAGCGCGGCAGCGCCGCCTCGACCGACATGGCGCCCACGCTCATGTGCTCCACCAGGCGCTCCATCAGGTGCGAGCCGGTCAGCACCTTCGCGCCGAGCGCGATCACGATCTCGCCCACGCTCAGGGACCGCAGATACGGGTCGTAGGGCAGCACGCCGTAGACCTTGATCCCCTTCTGTTCGAGGAAGGGGACCGCGCGCTCGCGGATGTACGGCAGGTCCTCGCGCGGCACCGCGTTGATCACCAGGCCGAGCAGATGCCCCTCGAGGCGCTTCTGGGCGGCCAGGGCATCGTCCAACACGCACATGCCGGAAAGGCACTGCTCGCCGTGGTAGCTGACGACGCTGATGACCGGCGTGTTGAGGTGCTCGACGACCTTCAACGTGTTCAGCCCGACGGCGTAGCCCTCACGCATGCTGGCGCCGCCTTCCAGCAGCAGGATGTCCTTGTCTTCCCCGGCCCGGTTGCAGGCTTCCTCGATCTCGGCCAGCAGGTCACGCTCGAGCGTGCCCGCCATGACCTCGTCCAGGATCTCGGTGGTGATCACGACCGGGGAAAGCTCCCACGGCGGCGTCTCCAGGCCGAGCGTGCGCCGCACAAAGTCGGCGTCCTCGTCCAAAACGCGGCCGCCAGCCATGTAGGGCTGGGTGCTCACCGGCTTGAGGTAGCCCACCTGGTGCCCGGCGGCCTGCATCCGCAGACCCAGGCCCAAACTCAGCGCCGTCTTGCCGGAGAACGTACTGACGGAGGTGATGTACAAACGTTTCATTCTGTTGGTCCTTCTTAGCACGAATAGCCGATGTCAATCGCTGTTGAACGGATTCCGATGTTGTGATCGCTGATCGCCACACCGGCAAGGCCGCCCCCGCCCGGCAGGCGACGCCAGCATCGCCCTGCTAACTCTTGAGGACCAGCCGCATATCCAGCGCGATCGCCCCGCGCCCACGCTCGTAGACCATGAGCGGGTTGATGTCCATCTCAACGATTTCCGGGAAGTCGGTCACAAGCTGCCCGATGCGGAGCAGCGTCTCGGTCAGCGCCTCGCGGTCCGCCGGGGGACGCCCACGCACGCCGCGCAGCAGCGAATGGGCGCGGATCTCGTCCAGCATCTCCTCGGCGTCCTGGCGTCCAAACGGCGCGATACGGAAGGTCACATCCTTGAGCGCCTCCACCAGGATACCACCTAACCCGAAAGTCACCAACGGGCCGAACTGCGCGTCGCGGCTCATGCCGACCAGCACCTCCATGCCGTCCGTTGCGACCATTTCCTGCACCAGGCAGCCCCAGATCCGCGCGCCGGGCACATAACGCTGG
>CAZGLU010000271.1:2795-5594 GCA_964526095.1 uncultured Anaerolineaceae bacterium
CGGTGGTGCTGCCCAACGCGTCGTCGAGCTCGGCGAGGATCGCGACCAGCTCCTCCGAGCGTCGCCGGGCGGCCCGCCGGGAGGCCAGCGCGCTCAGCAGGCCGTAGAGGTCGAACGCGTCGCGCACGTCGGTTGCGTCGCTCAGGCCGACCTTCACGCCGCCCACGTCGGTTTTGTGCAGGATGTCGGGGCTGGCGATCTTCAGCACGACCGGGAAGCCGAACCGCGTCGCGATCTCGACGGCCTCATCAGCCGTCTCGGCAAGCTGACTCTGCGGCAGGCGGATGCCGTAGGCCCGGCCGATGGCCTGCGCCTCCAACTCCCCGATCTGGACGCGGTTCTCGGACCGCACCTTGGCGAACACCTCCGCCACGGCGTCCCGGTCCACGTCGAAGCTCACCATCTCCGGGTCGGGGCGCTGCTGCGCCACGCGGTAATCCCGCATGGCGGCGAAGGCCGCTGCTGCCTGCTCCGGGAACTTGTAATTGGGGATGCCGTAGCTCGCCAGCACGTCCTCACCGGCCTTAGAACGCTGCTCGCCCATGAACACGCCGAGGATCGGCTTATCGAGGCGCTGGCTCAGCTTGCCGATGGCGTTCGCCGTCTCCACGATGTCCGTCATGGCCTGCGGCGTCACGATGCAGATCATGCCGTCCACGTTCGGGTCCTGGGCCACAAGCTCGATGGCCTTGGCGTAGCGATCGCTGCGCGCGTCGCCGAGCACGTCCACCGGGTTGGCCGCGCTCGCCGCATCGGGCAGCGCCGCCTTCAACGCCTGGACCGTCTCTGACTCCAGGCGGGACAGGTGCATACCACGCCGCTCCAGCGTGTCCGTCGCCAGGATGCCGGGGCCACCTGCGTTGGTGATGATGGCGATCCGATCGCCCTTGAGCAGGGGCTGGTTGGCGAACGCACGGGCGTTATCGAACAACTCCTGCAACGAGTTCATGCGCAGGATGCCCGACTGGTAGAAGGCCGCATCGTAGGCCGCCTCCGACCCCGCGAGCGAGCCGGTATGGCTGGACACCGCCCGCGAGCCGGACTCGGTCACGCCGCTCTTGAGCACCAGGATCGGCTTCTTGCGGCTGACCTCCCGCGCAACCTGCATGAAACGCTGGCCGCTCGGCACGCCCTCGATGTAGGCCAGGATCACGTGGCTCTGCGGGTCATCGGCCCACGCCAGCATCAGGTCGATCTCGCTGACGTCCGCCTTGTTGCCCAGGCTCACGAACTTACTGAAGCCGAGGTCCTGCTGCGCCAGCGCCCAGTCGAGGATCGCAGTTTGCAGCGCGCCGGACTGCGACATGAACGCGATACTGCCCTGCGGCGGTGTCCCCGCGGCAAACGAGGCATTGATGGGCGTGTAGGTGTCGATGATGCCGAGCACGTTGGGGCCGATGATGCGGATGCCGTACTGCTTGGCGATCGCGATCACCTCCTGCTCGCGCTCCGCGCCCTCGACGCTGGCCTCGCGGAAACCGGCGCTGATGATCACCATCGCCGGGACGCCCTTCTCGCCGCACTCGCGCACGGCGTCGGCCACGAACTGGTAAGGGATCACGACCACGCCGAGGTCAGGCGTTTCGGGCAGATCCAACACGGAGGGGTAAGCTTTGTAACCGTAGATCTCGGTGGCTTTCGGGTTGATCGGGTAGATGTTGCCTTTGAAGCCAGACTCGATCACGTTCGCAAGCACGGTATAGCCCAGCTTGCCGGGCGACGTACTGGCCCCGATAATCGCTACCGACTTGGGTTGGAAGAATGCCTCTAGCATAAAAACTCCCACGGAGACACACTAAGCTGATAAGCCCTGCCCACCAGCGTAGCGCAGGCAGGTTCAGTGGAGTTACGCGCTGGGCGCGAGGTGCCCCGGGCATGCCGCCAGAGCGTAACGCGGAGAAAAAAACGTCTCGCCGCCCAGACCACGCGCGATTATACCCGCCCCCCCTGTTCACGCCACAGAGGTTAGTCACCCACCCTGGTGCCGAATTGCATCCTTGCCCACCCGGTCGCGGACGGCGGCGCATGGAGGCGCTCTCCCTGCCCCTGACAAAGCCCCTGTGCTGCGGTACAATAGACCGGGTTTTCAAGACACAGATTATAAGTATTTCGACCGACCAGTGACAGGTAACAGGACTATGGCACGGATCTACCTGGATTACAGCGCCACCACCCCCCTCGCCGCCGAGGCCCTGGAGGCGATGCTGCCGTATTTCGCGGAGACGTTCGGCAACTCGCTCGCCGTGCATACGTTCGGGCAGGCGGCGGAACGGGCCATCGAAGCCGCGCGGGAGTCCGTCGCCCAGGTCCTGAACTGCGACCCCGGCGAGGTGGTCTTCACCAGCGGCGGCACCGAGAGCGACAACCTGGCCCTGCGCGGCCCGGCGCAGGTCGCCCGCATGGAGGGGCGTCCGTTCACGATCATCACCAGCCCAGTCGAGCATGAGGCGGTCACGGCCACCGCGCGCCAACTGCGCGCGACGCTCGGCGCGTCGCTGCGCATCGTGCCGGTGGACCACTACGGCCGCGTGGCGCCGGACGACCTGCGGGCGGCGCTGCACGGCCTGCCCGAAGATGGGATCGCGGTGGTGAGCCTGATCCACACCAACAACGAGCTGGGCACGATCAACCCGATCGCGGAACTGGCCGCCGTGGCGCACGAGTACGGCGCGCTGTTCCACACCGACGCGGTGCAGGCGGCGGGGCAGCTCCCGCTGGACGTGCGCGCGCTGGGCGTGGACATGCTCTCGCTAGATCGGAAGAGCGTCGTGTAGGGAAAGAGTGTAGGATAGGGTGGTG
>CAZGLU010000272.1:0-5548 GCA_964526095.1 uncultured Anaerolineaceae bacterium
GCATCGGCCACGGTGCAGCGGTCGGCCACGACCGTCGCGCTGGCGAGGGTCGGGGCGGAATAGCCCGTACGCGGGTCCAGGATGTGGTGCTGCGTGAGGTCGGCGGTGTAGGGCTGCTGGTAGTCGCCGGAGGTCGCCACCGCCCGGTTCGCCACGTCGAGCGCGGCGGCAAGCGCCTCCCCGGCACGTGGCGCCCGGATGCTGACGCGCCACGGGTCGCCGGGCACCCGCTCGCCGGAGCCGAACAGATCGCCACCGGCCTCGACAAGCGTGTTGGTGAAGCCATAGGCGTGCAGCACAGCGATGCCCTCGTCCACGATGTAGCCCTTGGCGATGCCGTCGAGCGTGACCCCCATGCCGGGGCGCTCAAACGCGACGTGATGCCCGTCCAGGTGCAGGCTCGCGTAGCCGACGGACGCCAGGGCCGCCCGGATCTCGTCCGCGCCGGGCAGCGCGCCGTTCGCCACGCTCGCCTGGTACAGGTCAGCGAGCGGCTTGATGGTCACGTCGAACGCGCCATCCGTCAGCGCGGCGATGCGCACCGCCTCGTGCAAGACGCGCGTCAGGTGCGGGCTGGCGTGGTGCAGCACCCCGTCACGGTTCAGGCGCGAAAGGTCGCTGTCGGCGCGGTAGCGGCTCAGGACCGCCTCAAGGCCCTGCATGTGATCGAGGCAAGCGCGGATCGCGTCCTGGCCCGCGCGCCGGTCGTCGGTGACGAGCGTCAGGTTGAGCACGGTGCCCATCAGCAGGCGCGTCTCGCTCACGGCTTCGGCGGTCGGCGTGCGGTCCCAGCCGAGCTTATAGGCCGCCATCCCGGCGATGGTGCCCGCCCCCACGATCCGCAGGAACTCGCGGCGATTCATCCCTTTGGAGTGTGTCATACGGCTTCCCCTCACGCGTCCTGATGGGTGTCCTGGTCGAAGCGGTAGGTCGGCGCGGGGCGGGGCGTGTCCTGCGGGACGGGGGTCCCCAGGGCGGGCGCGGGCGTCTCGTTCGCCTGGGCGCTGTCCAACGTCTCAGCGACGTTCATCACCAACTGTGCGGCCAACAGCCCCAACGTCACCACCGCGAATGCCACGATCAGGATCTCGATCAGGCGGTCTTTGTTCTTGGATTGATCTTTTCCCATAGTTCCTTCACCCACTGACGTACCACACGGATGAGATCGATCACGGCATCAACGGGGCACAGGTAACGGCACCACGGGCGCTTGACGAACAGCGCCACGATCAGCACCAGCGCCAGCACGGCGAACTGGAGCGAACTGCCGACAAAGCTGAACAACGTCCCGAAGATCTCGAAGCTGGACAGGCCGGGGCTGCGGAAGTAGAGGCCGAGCAGGATCGCGGCCAGGGTCAGCCCGCGCTTGGCCCATTGCAGCCACGTCCGGTGACGGGGCAGCGGATAGGTCTTCGCGCCGCCGATCACGCCCAGGCACTCCTGCACGGCGCCGAACGGGCAGAACCACTCGCAATACGGGTTCTTGGTGTCGATGGTCAGCACGAACAGGACGCCGCCGATCAGGAAGTACCAGTACAGGTTCGTCTGCCACTGCGGCCAATAGCCGAGCATGAGCTTCGAGAAATAGGCGAGCGTCAGGGGCGCGTTGTAAAGGAAGCCGAGGACCACCATGCCGACCAGCATCGAACCCCAACGCGCCTGCTTCTTGTACTTGAAGGTGCGCCGGTGGCCAATGAAGCCGACAGCGAACAGCGCCAGGACGGTGATCTCCGGGACGCCGAACCGGATGGCGGGCGACTCGGACTCCGGCACGTCAAAGCCCAACGCCTCCGCCGCCGCACGGCTACCGGCCAGCGCCGCCTCGGCCAGCCCGCGCGCGGTGTAGGTCGCGCCGGTCACGCCGTCCACGTCCTCCCCAAGCGTGAAGGCGTCGCCGTAGGACTTGCCGGTGAGCGCGTCCATGAAGCTGCGATCCTCCACACGGTCGAACCAGGCGGGCGTCTCCTTGTGGTTGACGACGCTCAGGCCGCTGATCCGGCCCTCCAGGTCCACGGCGACGGCCAGCTCGATCGGGCCGCCGTAGCCGCTGGCGGTGCCGATGGCGACGTAGCCCAGCAGATCGGACTCGCCCGGCCCGGACCAGGCCGAATACAGGCCGTTGTCAACGCGCTCGAAATGATCGGCGGCAGGCAGCGCCCGCTCGATCGCAGGCATCAGATCGGCCTCGGCACGCCGGGCGCCGATGATCCAGACGATGACGATCAGGGTCAGCGTCGCCACGACGACGATGCGTTCCGTTCTGCGCCGGTTGGCGCGGGGTGTAGGCGTCTTAGTCGTCAAGGTCGTCAAGATCGTCTCCCTGTACAGTTCCATTCATGCTGGCCAGCAGATCCCTGGCACGCTGCACAGCGGCCCCGTCCCCGGCCCGCGCGTACACGTCGATGGCCTGGGTGCAGCAGCGCACCGCCGTTTCGACCGCGCCCTGCTCGTGGTAAGCCAGCGCCATCATGCACAACTGCTCGCCCTCCAGCGCGGCAAACCCACCCTGACGGGCCAACTCCAACGCCTCGCCGTGGTAGTGCAGCGCCTCATCGGTGCGGCCCTGCTCGCCGTAGACCACGCCCAGGCGTCCCACAAGGTACGCCTCGTCCTTGGCACGGCTCAAACGGCGCGCGCCCTCAAGGGCCTGACGGTAAACCTCCAGCGCCCGCTCGAACTGGCCCACAGCCAGGTAGGACTCGCCCAGGCTGACCAGGAGATCCACTTCCTTGTCGGGATCGGGAAGCGCCCGCGCCAACTCGATCGCGTCGGTCAGGGCGCGGTGCGCCAGGGCGAGGTCCTGCTTGCGGTACGCCGCGAGGGTGAGCGCCTCCAGCAGGGAGAAGGCCGCCTCGCTGTCGCCGTGCGCACGGGCCAGCGCAGCCCCGCGCTCCGCATGGGCGATCACCGCGTCGGGATCGTTCAGGTTGGCGTAGCACTCGGTCAGGTAACGCAGGGCGGTCAGCTCCAGGTGCGGCAGGGGATGCGCCTCGTTGAGCGCCAACGCCCGGTTAAACGCCTCGATGGCCTCGCCGTAGCGGTCCTGCCACTTCAGGACGACGCCGAGATTGATGCGCTGCTCCGCCTCCGCGACGGGGTCGTCCAGGTCGCGCGCGAGGTCGCCCGCGCTCTGGATGTACGCCGTGGCCTCGTCCAGGGCAGCCGCCGCGATGTGCGCGTTGCCGAGCACCGCCGCGACGAACATCTGCCGCCGCTTGTCGCCCAGCGTCACGGCGAGGCGGCGCGCATGGCCCAGCTTGTCGAGGGCGATCAGCGGCTCGCCGGACTGTATGAGGATCTGCGCCTGGGTGACCAGGGCGTCGCAGGTGATGGCGGGGTCGTCCAGCGGGGCGGCAAGGGATACGATCTCCTCAACCGTCTCGTAGGCTTTGTGGAAGCGCTCGATCTGCTGGAAAGCCAGTGCCTTGATGCTCAGGCCCCGGATCTGAAGGCGCACATCATCGAGTTCGCGGGCAAGGGCCTGGGCCTCGTCAAACGCCTGGGCGCCCGCCTCCAGGGAACCGGCCTCAAACAGGGCCAGCCCCCAATGCGCCAGGGCAGCCGCCAACGGGCGGGGGTCGCCGCCCTGGCGCGCCGCCTGGACGCGCTCCTGCCAGTACGTCACCTGTTCATGAGGACGTTCGCGTTGCTCTGTGATCATAGTCGTCTCCGTCGAAAGCTCGCGGGCTTCGTCCGTTGGCTAGCGGGGCTGCGCGATGCACATTTCGTTCCGCGACCCGGCCCGGTGAGACCTACGCCCGGCGCATCCATGCGAGGGGAAACGGCGGGCGGGCAAGGCAGGCGGATGAACGGGGTTAACGCGCAAAGACAGCCCGCGCGGTCTTACGATTGTGCATGCCCGGTCAGGAACGGGCGCGAGGAAGGGCAGCAGGTGGCCCTTCCTCGCCAGTCAACCGGACGATCAGCGGTCAGGACCGGGCCTGGGTGGACGTCTTTGAGCCGACGCCCATCAGCCGCCACAGGCCGACGCCCAGGATCAGAGCGATGAACAGGCCAACCAGCATCAGCTTGACGCCGGCGCCGGCTTCGCCCTCACCCGCCAGCGTGCCATAGGTGTAGATGCTGAGGCCAACCAGACAGTACCAGAGCAGCGCCAGCAGGCCCTTCCACCACGTAAGCACCCAGCCCCGGTCCTCGGCGAACGCCTTGAAGGCGAAGCCGACCAGGACGAGCACCACGCCCATCAACATCCAGAAAATGTCACTCCCGAAGAACATGCTTAGCCTCTTTCGTGGGGGTTTACAATGTCGATGTTCAGGTAACGGTCAGAGCGCAGCCAGCTCGGCTCCTCGCGGAAGGTGGCGAAGGAGCCATCCGGCTGGCGACGGTACTCGATCGCTTCCGGATAGTCGAAGAAGTTCTTCTGCATAAACAGCAGGCCGCTGCTCACCACGCCGGTGGGGTCACGCGGGTCGAGCGTGCGGGCCATGTCGTGCAGCCAGTTGTCCTTACGGCTGTACGGGCAGGTCGCAACGCACAGACGGCAACCCATCGGGCCAAGCGACTCGCGCCAGAAGTTGTAGCAGGCGCCGTTATTGATGTACCAGTGCTCGTAGCCACGCAGCACCATGCCATCGTAGCTGTCCGCCATGGAGATGGCACCGGACGGGCAGCTCTCGGCGCACAGCTTACACTTCTTGCAGAACTCCTCGACGCCGAAGTGGATCGGGCGGTCGATCTGCATCGGCAGGTTGGTGGTCACGACGGCCATACGGCAGTTGCCGCCCAGCTCCGGCGTGATGCAGTAGCCCGTGCGGCCCACCTCACCCAGACCGGCCTCCACCGCATGCGGCGGCACGATCAGGTCGTAGTTGGCGAAGGGCGAGTGCGAGCGAGCCGGGTAGCCCAGGTACTTCAGGCAGCTTTCCAGGCGGAGCGCAGCCGTCGAAACGCGGTCGTAGCCCTCGTAGCTGGTGGAACCCTGCGGGCTGGCGAACACCGTGTCCCACTCCATCGGGACGCCGAGCACGATGGCGTATTCCCAGTGCGCGGGCATTTCGCTGAAGTCGTAGTCCGCGGGGCAGCCGCGCCACCCTTCGGAGTAGATCCAGTCCGGATTGGTCTTGGTGATGCCGACCAGGGTCGCGCCGTAGCGGTGCGCGATCTCCTTGATGAACTCGGCGGCCAACTCCGGCGACTTGAAGGGGACCGGGTCACCGATCATGTCGCTTTCTTCCGGCTCGGCCTTGTACACGCCGGGCTTCTGGAAGTCGGAGATCTCAGGCGGCGCGGCAGGCTGGGGCAGCATGACGCGGTGCGACTCAAACCCGGCGGAGTACGCCTCGGTCAGCAGATAGTAGTTGCCGTACTTCTGGCGATCCTGCATGTTGGTCGGGATCGTCTCGGTAACGGTCTTGTAGTCCCACTCGACGCGCTCCGGGAACTCCTCGTAGAACTCGACCAGCTTGGGCGGCAGATCCAGCTCGCTCACCGGGTCGCCAAACTTCCAATCCGGGTGCTTGTCATGGGCAGCCTGGAATGTGGCGATACGCCCGAAAACGTAGTCGGTGGTCATGCTGGGGCGGCG
>CAZGLU010000273.1:0-5528 GCA_964526095.1 uncultured Anaerolineaceae bacterium
CCGCACTGGATGATCGTGATCAACGGCCAGCAGCAGTTGATCCCCGCCTGGGGAGGCTGAGTAACGGGGGACCTCACCCCCCGGCCCCCTCTCCAGTCAAGCTGGAAAGGGGGAGAAAAGCACGGTGCGGTGTGTCGTGTAGGGGCGGGTTCCCAAACCCGCCCCTACGAGAACCTACCCGATGGGCGTGAGTGTCTGCAGGAACTCGCCGCCCTCCGTCACGCCTTCGACGGCCCAGCCCGTACGCCCATCGTCGGCCCGGATGCGCCACCAGTTGAACCCGTTTGCGGCGGTTGGCCCCTCCATGACGCTCACCTCCGACCCTGCCGCCAGGTTGAACTCGATCGCGTAGGCGGTCCCTGGCCCGCTGCGCACGCGGAGCTGATCGCCCGCAGTGGTGGTGACGCGCGCCCGCACGCCCGGCGCGAGCACCAACGGCGTCGGGCTGGGGGGCGGGGGCGGCGCCTCCGTCGGCGCGGGCGGGGCGGCGGGGGTCACGGCGGTGGTGGGCTGGCCCGTGCCGCCGACCGGCGGGAAGGGCGGCAGATCCGCGCCGCCGCTGAACGGGGTGACCCACACGATGCGCCAAGACGTGCCTTCCAGGTCCGTGTGTGTTGCGGCTTCCTCAGGGACCGGGTTGCCCGCCGTGAAGCGGTGATACCGGATCGCCATCGGCGCATCCGGCGCCGGTATGGTCAGGAAGACATAGCCATCGCGCGTGCCGCGTACGTCAAACGCTTTCAGTGTGGGCAGCGGCGTGACCGTGCCGCCGCGCTCCACAAGCATCCACGACGCGTTGTCCATGGAATCGGCTGCCCTGACCGCCACCTTGCGCCCGCCATCCACGAACCGCGCCAGCGTCGGGATCTTGCCGTCCTCAAAGAAAACCGGGTAGGTGTCGCCCGCCTTGTTGGCGTACATCACCACGTTGAACACCTGACCCACCCAGGTGATAGACGGATCGATGGCGGTCACGGGCAACGAACTGTCCACGTCCACCCAGATCGCTTCGGCTCCGGGCAGGAATACGTCCAACGCATGCTTGCCATACGGCCCGGCGAGCTCGACCGTGCCGTCCGCCAGGTTCCAGATCAAGCCAGGATACTCCCGGTGGTGGGGGCCGCCCTGGTTATAGACCAGGGCGAGGGTGAGCAGGCCGGGGGCGGTGCCGGTCGCCATCCGAAATGTACGGATGCGCGGCAGCAGGTCCGCCAGCCCGGAGTTGACGCTGTCATGGAGGGTCGTGACTGCCGGGGAATCGGAGTCCAGCCGGTACAGGACCGCGCTGGTGGTCACTTCCAAAACCAGCACCTCCCAGGCCGGGCGCGTTGTGCTTTGCGCCGCCGCCTTCTATAATCGCCCGCCATGAAACCGTTCCCCTCCCGTACCCTGTTCGGCTTCCGCCTTCGGACCCTGGCGATCCTCGCCGCGCTCGCTGTGATCGCCCTTGCCGCGCTCGCCCTGGACCTGCAACAGCAAGGCCGGGTGTATGACCTGTTGTGGCGCCTCACCGGCGAGACGGAGCCTGCCCAGCAGATCCTGGGCTTCGGGCAATACCTCGCCCGCTACACGCGCCGCCAGCCCGACACCGCGCCTTACGCCGCCATCCCGCTCGCGGACGTCAGCCCCTTCGGCGTGAACACCATGCTGGAGCAGGAGGTCGAGCCGGAGAAGCGCGAGCGCCAGGTGCAGATGATCGCGGAGGCCGGCTTCCACTGGATCCGCCAGCAGTTCACGTGGGAGGACATCGAGATCAGCGCCAAGGGCGACTTCATCGACCGGCGGCCGGGGCGCGACCTGAATTTCGACGGCGTGGTGGACGAGGACGAGGCGGTCAGCGCGTGGGAGAAGTACGACCACATCGTGGACCTGACGGACGCCTACGGCCTGGAGATCATCGCACGGCTGAGCACGCCGCCTGCGTGGAGCCAGTCGCCGGAGGTGACGGGCACGTTCGCGCCGCCCGCCGATTTCCAGGATTACGTCGATTTCGCGGCGACCGTCGCCGCGCGGTATGCGGGCCGCATCCACCATTACCAGATCTGGAACGAGCCGAACCTCTACCCGGAGTGGGGCGACCAGACGGTTAACGCCGAGGCGTATACCGAGCTGCTGTGCCGCACCTACGAGGCGCTGAAGGCGGTCGATCCCTCGATCGTGGTGATCACCGGGGCGCTCGGCCCGACGGTGGACCTCAGCGGCACGAACGCCTACGACCTACTCTACCTCCAGCGCATGTACCAGGCCGGGGCGGGCGACTGCTTCGACGTGTTGAGCGTGCAGGGCTACGGGCTGTGGAGCGGCCCGACCGACCACCGGCTGCGGCAGGTGACGATCAACTACCCGCGCCATCTGTGGATCCGGGATATGATGGTCGCCAACGGCGACGCGCACAAACCGATCTGGCTGAGCGAGGTCGCATGGAACCCGGTGCCGGACGATCCCACCATCGCGGACCTGGACCGCTACGGCAGCGTGACGATGGCGCAGGCCGCGGAATGGGCGCCCCTCGCCTACGCCCGCGCGATCGAGGAGTGGCCGTGGGTCGGCGTGGTGACGTACTGGTACTTCAAGCCCGCCGACGAAACCGACATCAACCAGAGCTTCTACTACTTCCGCCTCGTCGAGCCGGACTTCACGCCCACGCCCGTCTACGAGGCGTTGAAGGCGTACATCACCGGGGAGGGGCCGAGGACGATCGGGCCGGGGCGGCACGGCACGCGGGCCGCCGCCGTGATCCGGGATGACGCCGGATCGGAGTCGCGCACCTACCGCATCGACGGGACGGACGTCGCGCTGTGCTTCGCCGCGCTCGACGCGCCGATGGCGATCCACCTGCAAACGGGCGAGGTCGCGCACGCGATCACGCTGCCTGCCGGGCGTGCGGGCTGCCAGCCGTTGCTTGAGGACCTCAGCCCCGGCGAGCACGATCTGACCGTGGCTGCGCCGGAGTGGGACCGGCTGGAGAGCCTCGTCGTGCTGGACCGCAGCCTGCGCGAGCGCCTGCCGTGGGCGCTGGCGGGCAGCGTAGCCGTGCTGGGAACGCTGGTCGTGCTCGGCGCGGCGGTCCGGGGCTGGTGGCGGGAGCGCGGGCGGTGAGCCTTCCGCGCGGGCGGCCGGGCCGGATCGCGCCGGTCGCCGTGGCCCTTGTGCTGCTGCTCGCGGCGGCGCTGCGCTTCCACGCCCTTGAAGCCCAATCACTGTGGAACGACGAGGGCAACAGCCTGCGCCTGGCCGAGCGCGGCGTGCGTGACCTGATCGACGCCGCCGGGCGCGACATCCACCCCCCCGGCTATTACCTGCTGTTGAAGGCGTGGATCGCCGGAGCGGGGACCAGCGAATTCGCGCTGCGGGCACCCTCGGCGCTGCAAGGGCTGGCGACGGTTGCGCTGGCCTACGCGCTGGGGCGGCGGCTGTTCGCCCAGGCCGCCGGGATCATCGCCGCGCTGCTCGTCGCGCTCAGCCCGCTGGCCGTCTATTACAGCCAGGAAGCGCGCATGTACGCCCAGCTTGCGCTGCTGGCGACGGCGAGCATGTGGATCTTCGTCCTCGGACTGGACCGCGCCCGCGCAACGCCGCGCCGCGCGTGGCCGTGGATCGTCGCGCTGGGGCTGTGCAACGCCGCCGGGATGTACACGCAGTACGCCTTCGCCTTCACACTCGCGGCGCAGGGGATATGGCTGCTGGCATGGGCGACGTGGCGACGCTTCGACGCGCCCGCCCGGCGTGCGCTGGCCGGGTATGCGGCGGCGGGCCTGCTGGCGCTGGCGCTGTTCCTGCCCTGGCTACCGACCGCGTGGGATCAGGTCACGGGCTGGCCGCGCACCGGGGCCGACCTCGCGCCGGGCGAGCAGCTCCGCACCGTGCTGACGTGGATCGCCTATGGCAACACCGCCGGAGTGCTGGCGCCGCGCTGGCTCGCCGTCCCGCTGATCCTGGCGCTCCTGGCGCTGATCCCCCTGCGGCCCGGCTCCGAATGGCGTGCCAGCCTGCCGCTGGCGTGGGGCGCGGCTGTTGTCGCCGGGCTGTTCGCGGCGGGCGCCTACCGCGAGGCGAACCTGAAGTTCCTGATGCCCGCCGGGGTCGCGCTGGCTCTGCTGGCCGGGGGCGGCGTGTGGCGTGCGTGGGCGCGACCGGCCCCGGCGATCGTGTCGGGCGGCGCGCTGGGCCTGCTGGCCGTCCTGGTCGCGGGGCAGGTCACGGCGCTGGACGCGCTCTACAACGACCCGGCCTACGCACGCGACGACTACCGCGCGATCGCGGCCCGGATCGCGGCGGAGGCCCGCCCGGACGACGCGATCATCCTCGACGCGCCGAACCAGCGCGAGGTCTTCAGCTATTACTACGACGGCCCCGTGCCGGTCTACGAGCTGCCGCGCGGCTTGGGTGGGGACGACGTGGCGACCCGCGCCGAGGCCCGCGACGTGGTCGCGCGGCACCGGCGGATCTGGGCGGTGTTCTGGGGCGAGGAGGAGCGCGACCCGCGCCGCGTGGTGCAGGCCACGCTCGACGCGGAAGCCTACCCGCTGCGCTCGACGTGGTACGGCGACGTGCGGCTGGCCGAGTACGCCGCGCTCGACGCGCCGCCCGACGCGCCGCAGACGACGCTGGCGGCGACGTTTGGCGACCGGATGCACCTTGAGGGCTACGCGCTCCTGCCCGCCGACGCGGGGCCGGGGGACGCGCTCGGCGTGACGCTGTTTTGGCGGGTGGACGCGCCGCTCGACGCGCGCTACAAGGTCACGGTGCAGCTCCTCTCGCCGGAGGGCGTGCTGCTCGACCAGCACGACGCCGAGCCGGGCAACGACCGCTATCCCACCCCGACCTGGACGCCGGGCGAGCGCGTGATCGACCAGCACGGGCTAGTCGTGCCGCCCGATGCGCCCCCCGGTACGTACCCGATCATCGTCGGCGTGTACGACGCGGCGGATCCGGCGGCCCGCCTGCCGGTCCGGCAGGGCGGCGAGGCCCCCACCGATCATCTCCGGCTGGCCGAACTGGACATCGAGTAGCGCCCCCGCCACCTGCCTTTGGACGCCCGGCTCGCGCTTATGCTATGATTTGGTTGTAGCCCGGTTACATGCTCGGCATGGCAGCAACACGGGACTGCTCATGTCGGCGTTACAGACCTTCAGCCCGTGGCCCGCCCCGTTCAACGCACCACACATCCAGTAAGTGAGGGGACACGATGCTACAGTGGGCGCTTATTTTTCTCGTGCTGGCGATCATCGCCGCAGTCCTGGGCTTCGCCGTCCTGGCGGATATTGCCGCCACGATCGCGCAGGTCGTCTTCGTCATTTTCTTAGTGCTGGTGGTCGTGGCCTTTATCACGGGCCGACGCAGCGCCGTTTAGCCGCCGCCTGTGAGAGGCAATCGACCGGACTGATCAGGGCCGCCGGGCCTTGATCAGTTTATTTCTGGGGATGGATCGCGGAGGCAGCCTATGATCCTGGTCACTGGTGCGGGCGGGTACGTCGGGCACAACCTGGTCCACCGTTTGGTGCGGGCGGGTAAGCCGGTGCGGGCGA
>CAZGLU010000274.1:0-4222 GCA_964526095.1 uncultured Anaerolineaceae bacterium
AGATGGAATCTCGTGACTGGAGTTCAGACGTGTGCTCTTCCGATCTCATGCCGGTGCCGCCACTCACGGTCCAGCCCGATCACGCCGGCCAGGATGGTGCCGATCACCACCGACAGGAGGGCTTCAAACTGCGCTTCGACGCTCATGCGTACTCTCTTGAGTGTCCCCTACTATAATCAGCCGACGGTCCCCGGCACAGTGCCAAACATCATGGCGATTTTTAACATTCAGCACACGCCTGAATTGGATTATTAAACCCTTAATGAAACAGGAACGCCCGCCGGTAGGTGCCTCCTGCGCGGGCTGTTCGTGGCTGTTGGGCTGTTTCCCTCGCCGCACAACAGGCGGGGCCGCCGGTCAGTCGGGCGGTGCGTGATGCGTGTCACCCTCCACCACATGGAACGGCTCGTCATCCGGCACCGGGCCGATGAAGCCCGTGCCGTTGCTCCCCATCCTGAAGCCGAACTCGCGGCGTGGCAGCAGGTCGTCGCCGGTGTTTATCTGGTTCGTCAGGCTGTGGATCGACTGCTGCAACGTGGCGAGGTCCACCACACGCCGCCGCTTGTGCGCGGCCAGCATCCGGGCGTGCAGCGCGATCTCGCGCACGAAGGCGCCCGTCTGCCCGACCAGATCCGGCACGATGGCGGTGTGCTCGTCCTGCCACTGCGGCCCCATGTAGTGCTGCAACATCTCACGCGCCACCGTTTCATCCTGAATAGGTGGGATGAACACGATGCGGTCCATGCGGCCGGGCCGCTTGGCGATGCGCTCGTCGATGACCTCCGGGTAATTGGTCGTCGCCAGCAGCAGTGCGCCGCGTGGATTGTTGGGCGACTCCAGCCCGTCGAGCACGTTCAGGATGCGCGCCTTGTCGTCCTTGCGCAGGTAGACGTCGATCTCCTCGACGATGAGCAGTACGGGGTAGCCCGCCGTCGCCACGACGTTCAGCGCGTGGTGGATCTTATGGAACGACGCGCCGTCGTCGTCCGCGCCGGAGACGTAGACCACGACGCGCTTCTTTTGCAGCGCCAGCTTCGCCATCGCGGAGCACAGCATCGTCTTGCCGGTGCCCGGCGGGCCGACCAGCAGCAACTTGCGAAACGGCGCGAGGTTCAGTTCCTGGTAGATCTTCACGCCATCCTTGAAGAACGCCTCCATGTCGGACCGCAGGTCCTCCTTGATGGCGCGCGGCAGGATCACCTCGTTCCAATCCACGCTCGGCTTGAAGTAGGCGTTCGTCCCGCCCACGATGTATACGTCCTGGCGGCGCGTCGGGCGGCGAACGGCCTCGTTGCACAGCCCCTCGAAGCTAACCCAGGCGTCGAGCCGGTCCGGCGGCACCAGCGCGATCGACACGATATTGGGATCGTCGTCGCGGTAGTACGAGCAGACGTAGAGCACGTCGAAGTCGCCGCTGCTGTGACTGAAGCTGAAGCGGAACGCGCCCACCGTCTCGCCCAGCACCGCGTTACGTCCGGGGACCACGTACTCGCTGATCGAGATCACCTCGTCGCACGGAAGCTGCTCGACGCCCGTATAGTACACGCCCCCCTTCAGGCGGCGGCGCGGCTTGACCCGCGTCTGGGCGAGTTGATTGGCGCAGCTTTCGGAGGTCCACAACAGGCGCGCTGGCGCGTCCCCATAGCGCTGTTTCCATTCGGCTTGCGCCCACAGCGCCAGCCGCTCGTACCGCAACATGTGAGCTTGACTGCTAGAGTCCATCGCGTGTCCTGCGTTGAGCTTGGTCTCAAGCTGCTTGAGATATTTAGAGGTCGTATGTCGCACCGTCCCGCACCTCCTTGCGGTCGATTGTATCATGCAACGGCGCAAAGCACAGACTCACCTATATACTGCCGAGTTGACAAGTTCCCCACGACGTTCTTATAGTGAGGATACGGTGCAGTGGCGCCGGATCCACCCGGCCCTGCTCGAGCGAGGTGAAGATGGCTTCTGAGCCGGTTGTCCCCTTCCCCGAAGCGCCATCCTATGTGGTCCGACAGATGACCGCTGCTGATGCTGACCGGCTCGAACAACTTGATTGGGCCGCGTTCGATGGCTACCGCCAGCGCCACCAGCCGAACGCCCAGCCCTTGCGCCACCGGACGCGCGACAACCTGCGCGCCGCGCTCATACGGCCACACCCCGGCGTCGTGCTGGAGTGGCCGGAAGGGAAGGTCGTGGCGTACTGCTTCACGCACATCTGGGGATCGCTGGGCTGGCTGGGCACGCTCGGCGTGGACCCGCCGCACCAGGGCCTCGGCTTTGGGCGGGCGGTCGTGGCCGCCGGGCTGGACGTGCTGCGGCGGGCGGGCTGCTCCACGCTGGCGCTGGAAACGATGCCGGAGAGTGGCCGGAACCTCGGCCTCTACGTGCGGCTGGGCCTGGAGGGGCGCGAGCTGACGCTGCTCTGCCAGGGCACCCCGGAGGCGGCGGCGTCCACGACGTTCGACATCTGGCCCGGCGGCAGTGTGCTGCACGCGATCGCGACGCAGCTTGTGCCCGGCCTGGACCCGACCCCCGCTGCCCAGTGGATGCTGGACGAAGGCGCGGGCGAGACGCTGGTATGGTGGGAGGACGGGCAGCCCGCCGCGTTCGCAGTCCTGCGCACGATGTCGCGCCGCGAGCAGGGCTATCACCTCTACCTGACGGTCGAGGCAGCGGCCTGCACGCCCACCGCCGCTGTCCACTGGCCGCGCTACCTCGCGGAGATGCAATGGTACGCACGCAGCCTGCGTAAAGCGGGCATCGTCCTGCCGATCAACACCCGGCAGCATCACCTGCTGCGCGACGCGCTGAATGGCGGCCTGCGGATCATCCACTCGCGCCTGCGCATGGCCTCCGGTCCGCCCCTCGGCGCGCCGGAGGACGTGCTGCTGCTGACGCTGGCGATGTAGGCGCCACACCCATCAAACGACCCATTAAATAAATGGCGGATGAACAAAGTGGGCAGGGGCGGGCCTTATCGAGTATCTTTGAGGATCCAACCTGCTTCAGTTGGCCTGATGCCTCTCGGCAGCAAGCGGAGGGTACCATGATCAAACAACTGTCACGGGCGGTTTCGCTCACGATCACCTGCATCCTGCTGCTGGCGACCGCGCTGCCTACCGGTGCCATACCGCCCGCGCAGGAGGGGCTACCGTCGGCCGCAGGCGGCCCGCGCACCATCACCGGCAGCTTTGTGACGACCAACCCGATCTACCCGACCATCGGCGCGGACCTCGGCGTGGCGCTGTACGACTTCGCCGGGCAGATCCGCGAAGATTACGGGTTCGTCTCCCCGCCGGAGGACCAGGTGCTCGGCTCGTTCGAGGGCAGCATCGCAGCCGGTACGTACACCGTCGAGCTGCCGGAGCAGCCGGGGGGCGGCACCACGCTCGACTTCGACCCGGCCACGCCGGACGGGGTGCGCGTCTTCGTCGTCGGGACGTTCATCAACTTTCGCGGCGACGAGTACGTCAACCGGGGCGAGACGCTGCTCAGCCCATCGGTCAACATCGAGCCGCTGACGTTCCACATCAAGGGCGGGCACGTCATCGTATGGGCCGAGCGGGAGGGCGAAAGCTTCCCCGCCGGGTTCGGACCGGACGGCGCGGCCTTCACGGCAGACGACCCGCTGATGCCGCTGCCCGCAGGCTGGAGCGTCGTTTCGCTGGAGGACGAGCCGTTCATGATCATCCGCGAGCAGACGGTGGATGTGCCGCTGATCGAGACGCTCGGCGCGCTCAACGATTACTCCATGTTGGATTACGTCGAAGCGTGGGAGCGCCTGTTCGAGCGCACGCGCGAGACATACCCCTTCACCGAGGAAAAGGGCCTCGACTGGGACGCGATCTACGCGGAGGTGACGCCGATCGTCGAGGTAGCCAGCAGCGCGCTGGAGTTTCACCTCGCCGTGACGCGCTTCGGCGAGCTGATCCCCGATACGCACATCGGCTACGCGTCGATGCCCATCGTGCAGGCGTTTCTGCTGGGCGGCGTGGGCATCCGCCGCATCGGCGTGACCGATGCGGGTGAAGTGGTGGTGTTGGAGGTTTTGCCGAACATGCCCGCCGCCCGCGTCGGGATCGAGCCGGGCGCCGTGCTGCTGAAGGTCAATGGGACGCCCGCACTCCAGGCCCTCGACGAGACGCCGCTGCTGCTGACCAGCGCCTCCACCCCGCACGGGCGGCGCTACATCCAGGCGGCAACCATGCTCCAGGGGGAGCCGGGCACGCAGCTTCAA
>CAZGLU010000274.1:4232-5066 GCA_964526095.1 uncultured Anaerolineaceae bacterium
GCGCGGGCCGGACGGGACTGAGGCCAACGCGACGATGACGCGCGTGCCGGATGCGTCCGCGCTGCTGGCCGCGTTCGGGGGATCGCTGAGCGGCGGCGTGGTGGATGCGCGGATGCTGCCGTCGGGTATCGGGTACATGCGGGTGACCGGCTTCGCGCAGGAGGTGAGCGCGGCCAACGCGATCTTCGGTGAAAAGTTGCAGGCGTTGGTCGATGAAGGGGCGCGGGGGATCATCCTCGACGTGCGCGGCAACAGCGGCGGGCTGGTCAACCTGGCGATGTCGATGGCGGGCCGCTTCTTCCCCGACTACGAGCGCCTTTTCGACTTTTACTACGCCAACGGCGAGGGCGGCTTCTCGTACCGGGGCTTCGTGGAGATCCTGTCCGAAGAGCCGACCTATGACGGCCCGGTTGCCGTCCTGGTGGACGAGATGACCGGCAGTGCGGGGGATATGTTCGCCTACGCCATGACCGCGCGGGACCGGGCCGTGATCGTCGGGCACACGCCGAGCGGCGGCTTCACGGGTGAGGTCAGCGACGGCCAATACCAGCTTCCGGATGCCTTACAGCTTCAGGTGCCCACCGGGCGCCCGGTGGACCCCGTCACCGGTGAAACACTGATCGAGGGCATGGGCGTCCAGCCGGACGTGCGCGTGCCGGTCACGCGTGAAAGCCTGCTGTCACCGGAGGATGAGGTCCTGCAAGCCGCTGAGGCGGTGCTCCTGGCGGCACAGTAGCGCCGGTTTGACCTCACCCCTGAGACCTCACCCCCGTCCCCGCTCCAGGCGGGGGGGGGGTGGGGTCGGGGGGGTGGTGCGGGTGGGGCATGAAAAAG
>CAZGLU010000274.1:5076-5513 GCA_964526095.1 uncultured Anaerolineaceae bacterium
CCTCACCCCCCGGCCCCCTCTCCAATCAAGTTGGAGAGGGGGAGCACAAGCGCGAAACGTAGGCGTGGGTTTCATGTCTTTTCGGATATGTGGACGTAGGGGCGGGTTTGCAAACCCGCCCCTACGGGCTTTTCTCCCCTCTCCAGCCCCGACTGGAGAGGGGACGGGGGTGAGGTCCGGCTGATCAATGAAAAACGGGGCGGTGTTTGTTCACACCCGCCCCGTTCCGTTGCTCGTCCCGGTACCGGTCCCGGTTCCGGCCCGTGCCTAGGCGCTGCGCACGTTGGCCGCTGGCGCGGTGAGCATCCGCTGGACCTTCAGCGCTAAGTGCAGGTTCAGCCGGACGTTCGGATCGTCCATGTCAAGCTGGATGATCTCGGTGATGCGCCCCAGGCGGTAGACCAGCGTATTGCGGTGGATGTTCAGGATGTGCGCCG
>CAZGLU010000275.1:0-4140 GCA_964526095.1 uncultured Anaerolineaceae bacterium
CGCCGCGATCGGGGATCAGCTTGGCGGTGGAGAGGCGCCGCCCGGTCGTCCGGTCCTCCTCGGCGTCGAAGTACACGCCGGGCGAGCGAATCAACTGGCTGACGACGACGCGTTCCGTCCCGTTGATGATGAACGTGCCTTTTTCGGTCATGAGCGGGAAGTCGCCCATGAAGATGTCGGAGATGACGACCTCGTCCCCGGCAGCCCGGTTGACGAGCGCAACCCGTACGTACAGCGGCGCGGCATAGGTGATGTCGCGCTCCAGGCAGATCTCCTCAGAGTATTTCGGCTCTTCGAACCAGTAGGTTAGCCCGAACTCCTGGGCCTCAGGCGTCGTGCCGGGGAAATACAAGCGAAGGTTGCCGTTGAAGCTTTCAATGGGGCTGATTTCATCGAACAGCTCGTTTAGCCCTTCTTCGTAGAAGCGCCGGAATGACTCGAGCTGAATTTCGATCAGTGAAGGCAGGTTATGCACTTCATAGGTCCGTGCATAGTTCTTTTGATCGAGCCGCCGCTGCATTCACCACTCCTCGAGGTTATTCTCTATACGTACCACGAACAAAGTCCGGTGCCGACCACGGTGAGGAATAGGAGAAGCCATCCTCGTTTGTCTTCCAGATACTGAGGTAAGCTTTAGTTAGGCAAATGGGGTTGACAAGAACAAGTAGTATAACACGATTTTGGCCGGAGTCAATGCCTAAACGCCCACGCCTCCCCCTGATTCCCGCACGTGGGCTTTCGTCGCCGCTGTGAAGACGATTATACATGTTTTGTCGCCCGCCTCCCATTCCACCAGTCGATGCGGGCCGCACACCCGTTCCGGATCGGGACGGTGTAGCGAAATCAGCCGCCCGTCATCGTGAGCGCGCGATAGTAGTCGCAGTGCGCCGTGAGCGGGCACCGTTCGCAGAGCGGGCGCGGTGCCTTGCAGATCTGCCGCCCGTGCCGGATCACGTTGAGGTGAAACGCGTAATAGTCGTCCGGCGGGACGATCGCCTCCAGGACGGCATGCGCCTGGTCGGCGGTCGTCCGGGCGTTGATCAGGCCGAGACGCTTGGTGACGCGGTGTACGTGCGTATCGACCGGGAAGGCAGGCCGCCCAAACGCGAACAGCAACACGATGGCCGCCGTCTTCGGGCCGATCCCGTTCAGGCTCGTCAGCCACGCCTTGGCGTCGTCAAGGGGGAGTTCCGCCAGGAAGTCGAGCGTGATCGCGCCGCGCTCCTCGGTGATACGGCGCAGCGCGGCCTGGATGCGCGGCGCCTTCTGCCGGGACAGTCCGGCGGAACGGATCGCGTCAGCCACGTCCTCGACCGGCGCATCACGCACGCTCTCCCAGTCCGGGAAGCGCGCCTTGAGGCTTTGAAACGCGCGGTCACAGTTCACGTCGGAGGTGTTCTGACTGAGGATCGTGCTCACCAGCTCGTCCACCGGGGGGTGATGCGGGCGCCACGTGGGATAGCCATAGGTTTCGGACAGGATGCCCGCGATCGGTTGGTAGCGTGCCCGCCGGTAGGCGAGTGTATCCGCATCAAGCACCGCGCCGGGGGTGCGGTCCTGCTCCATGCCTGCGTCCTGTCTCCAATGAACGGTGCTGAACGTCGGGTCCTGCCATAGACCCGATGGCCAGAACTGTCGCCTATACTACCAGAGCATCGTAGAGCCGGTCCAGGCTGAGATCGGGCGCGACCGTGTCCCGCGTGCGCAGCGTGAGCGAGGCGGCGGAGATCCCCAGCCGCATGGCCTCGTCGAGCGGCATCTCGTTCAGCAGCCCGAAGATCACACCGGCGGTCAGTGCATCCCCGACGCCGGTCTTATCCACCACGGGGGTGCGCAGCGCCGGGATATGCCCCGCGCCGCCGCTGTCCGCATAGGCGAGGCCCGCCTCAGCCAGCGTCACGATCGCGATCTGCAACCCGGCGTTGACCAGCCGCTGCGCCACCTCGATCGCTTCTTCGCTGGTGTGCGGCACCGCGCACCCTTCGCCGCACAGGCGCGCCGCCTCCTGGGCGTCGGGCGAGGCCATGTAGATCTCCGGCAGGTACTTCACCAGCTTGGCCGCCAGTGCGCGCGAGGTCGGATCGACGCAGACCGGCAGGCTGTACCGCTTCGCCAGCCGGAACACGGACGCCAGCGTTTTGCTGGACAGACTCGCGTCGATGACGAGCAGCGACGCCTCAGCAAACAGCGCGCGATGGCGCTGCAAGTAGGACGGGGAGATCGCGGACGTGATGCCGTAATCGCTCAGCGAGATCGCGGTGTGGCCCGACTCATCCACCAACGCGAGGTAGCTGCCGGTCTGCCGGTCCGGCACGCGCAACACGTAGCGCGTATCGACGCCAGCAGCCTGGGTGCGGGCCAGCAGCAGGTCCCCATACGCGTCCTCCCCCACTGCCGACAGCAGGACCGTCGGCACCTCCAGGCGGGCCAGGTTCTCCGAGATGTTCCGCGCCACGCCGCCCACCGTGCTGCGGACAATGCCTCCATGAAGGTGGCCCATCTGCAGCGGTTCGAGGGAGCGCCCTTTGATGTCGATGCCAGAGGCACCGATCACGAGTACGGGGCGGTCGGTGTCCATGCCACGTCGCTCCTTTGAAACACTGCGCCCCCGTGGGGTTTCGCACGTATTGGGAGTGAAAGATATCCAGCAACCTGTTAGCGAACCGTCGGTGCATGAATTGTGCACCAAACTACGACCGGCGTCAAAGGTTGCCCGCATCCGCCCCACAACCCCGCCGTACTTGCGGGCTGACCCGATACGGACTATACATGAATCAGATCCGTGTGCCCACCTCAAAGGGTTGGCGCAACACACAGGCGCACCGGGAGCACTGGCAATGGTGAGGGATTTTGAGTCGGAACAGGATGTCAACAGCCCGAATCTTGAACAACTGCTGCAAATCGGGATCCAGTCTGCACGGCAGGGGAACCTGGAAAACGCACGCGTGATCTTCCAGCAAGTGCTGGACGCGGACAAGAACAACGAGCGAGCCTGGTTGTGGATGGCGTCCGTCGCGGAAACACCCACCGACCGCCTGCGCTACCTGCGCACGGTGCTCGCCATCAATCCGGACAACCCCACCGCGCGGCGCGAACTGAACAAGATGGAATCGCGCGTGAGGTCGAACACCAGCCGCGTTCTGGTCTATGGTAGCGTGGCGCTCGCCATCAGCCTCATCCTCATCGCCGTCGCGCTGATCGTGCTGGTCGTACTCTAGTGCCATTTCTCGCTCGCGCCCGGCGGGTTACACTGCTCACAACGACCGGCGAGCAGCGCCCGGCCGGCCTCGCCCATCGCCCCCACACGCCGGAAGGGCACGCTGAGCCGGTCCGTGGCTTCCGCGAAGGATAGGGACACCGTGTCATTCGACTCAACCGAGGACCTTTTACGAGAAGCGATCCGGACCGCGCAGCAGGGGGACCGGGCCGCCGCCCGGAGGATGTTGCAGCAGGTCATCGTTCGGGACGAGCGCAGCGAACTGGCCTGGATCTGGCTGGCGACCGTCGCGGACTCACCCGCCGAGCGTCGGCGCTATCTGGAGCGTGTGCTGGAGATCAACCCCAACAACGCGCGCGCGCGCCAGGCGCTACACAAGCTGGCCCCCACCGTTGAGTCCGCGCCCGACGCGGAACGCGCCCCACGCCGCCGGGGTGCGCTGCTCGGCTTCTTCCTCGTCGCAATGATCGCCGTCACGCTGATCACCATCGGGGTGTTGCTCCTGGTCGACAGCTTGCAGGAGGGCGAAGCCACGCCCCCCGCCCGCCCCGTCGCGACCACTGAGGCGCCGGGCGCTGCGCTCGCACCCTCGCCAACAGTTGCGCCGCGCACCACCACATTCCCGACGTCGAGCGTCGGCGCAGGCGCGGCTGGCACGCTGCCGCCCACCTGGACGCCCACCGCCACATGGACGCCTTCGCCCAGCCCGGAACCTAGCCCGACGCCGCCCGCCCTCAGTGATGCGGCCATCGTGGGGTCGCAGCAGGTGGAGGGCCAGGGCTGGCGGCTGTTCACGGCGCGCGCCGACGGCACCGAGCTTGAGCCGCTGGAGGTGCATCTCCCCTCAGACTACGTCGAGCGCACAGGCGCCGAACTGCTGGACGTGTTCGACGCTGCCTATTCCCCCGACGGCTCGCGGCTCG
>CAZGLU010000275.1:4150-5506 GCA_964526095.1 uncultured Anaerolineaceae bacterium
TGACGGTGCGGCTGAGCACGCCCGGCGGCGAGATCAGCGAGTTGTTCCTCGCCCCGGCGGAGGGCGGCGAGCTTGAGCCGCTGACCGCGCTGGGAGCCGAGGAAGCCGTCGATGCGGCGTGGTCCCCGGACGGGGAGCAGATCGCGTTCGCGGCCAACCCCAACGGCCACTATGACCTGTACCTCGTGCCCGCATCGGGCGGCGAGCCGGTGGCGCTGACGGAGGCCGCGAGCGACGAGCGCTACCCGGCCTGGTCGCCGGATGGCACGATGCTCGCGTATGCCTCAGACCAGGGCGGCCCTGGGACGTTGGAGATCTGGCGTATGCCGGTGGTGGGCGGCGAGGCGGAACAACTGACCGATGCGGCGAACAACAGCTTCGCGCCGGTGTATGCGCCGGACGGCGAGCGCATCGCCTTCATTTCCGACCGGGGCGGCGACTCCGACCTGTACGTGATGAACGCCGACGGCACAGGGGAACGTATTCTGACCCCCGGCGACGTTTACCAGACGCTGGACCCGGCCTGGTCGCCGGACGGCGCGTGGATCCTCGTAAGCTGTGACCGGGACGACCCGCTCATGCAGATCTGCGCGATCCGGCCCGACGGGACGGAATACCAGCGCCTGACGGAGATCGATGCGCTGCGCCGTTATGGGGACTGGCGGCCCGGCTAGCGGGCAGGCACGGCCAAACAACGATAGGGTGAGGGGACATGAGTGAGGAAGTGTCGAATCCGGAAGTTGAGGCCCTGCTGGAACAGGGTATCAAGGCCGCACGTGCGGGCGACAACGCCACCGCACGCAAACACCTCGAGCGCGTGGTGGAGCTGGACCAGTACAACGAAAAAGGCTGGTTCTGGCTGGCGGCGGTGGTGGACAGCGTCGAGGAAAAGCGCGTCTGCCTGGGCAACGTGATCGTCATCAACCCCAACAACCGGCGCGCGCAGAACCTGCTTAACCGGCTGGAGGAAGAGGAGATCCCGCAGGCAGCCCCCGGCGGCCAGGGCATGAGCCGCCGCAGCGTGATCCTGGCGGTCGGCATCAGCGTCGCGGCCCTGATCTTCCTGGCGGTCGTGCTGGTCGCCATGCTGTTGTCCGGCGGTGGTGACGACGACCCCCAGCCGACCGGCATTGCGGCGCTCAGCACCGCCGACGCCACCGAGGAACTCCCGGAGCCGACGCGCGAGCCGACGCAGCTCCCCGCGACCTGGACGCCCGCCCCCACCCCAACCTCACTTGACCGCCCGACCGCGACGCCGCTCGCCGCCGCGCCGTCCACTGTGGGCGGCACGATCATCATGCAATCCGGCCTGGTTGTGGGCGACGACCAGAACCAGGCGATCTGGATCACCCGGCC
>CAZGLU010000276.1:0-5460 GCA_964526095.1 uncultured Anaerolineaceae bacterium
GGCGTAGACCTGATCGGATACGCGATCGCGCGCGTGATCGGCGCGGAGCACGGCGACGCCGGGCTGCGCGAGGCGGTGACGGTTGGGCCGGACCGCTTTATCGCGCTCTACAACGCGCTCAGCCCGCACACGCTCAAGACCTGAAGGGGGCGCATGGCACGGGAGAACATCTCGTCCGGCAGCATGGCGGCGCAAAAAGCCCCCGGTAGTCCGCCGAGGGCTTGAGGGCTACTTCATATTCTGTTGGGGGCTAACGCGCCTCAAGGGTGATGTCCCCGACGCTCGTGCGCAGCGCGATCGACGGGCCACCCTCGCCCAGCGTGCCCTGTAGCTCCGCGTGCGCCGGGGCGTCATCCTCCACCCGGTCGCGCAGGGTGAAGCCCCGGACCGTCACATCCCCCACGCCCGCCACCGCGTCCAGCTCGCCGGAAGCGTCCGACGGGAGGGCGAGCGCGATGCTGCCCGTGTTGACGCGGAAGGTATGCGGCCCGGCCCCGTTCAGCGCGCCGCTGAAACGCACGTCCCCGACGTCGTTGTGTACCTCCGCCGGGCCGTCGGCGGTGACATCCGCCAGCACGATGCTGCCCACGTTCTGCGCGACCTTGAGCGTGTCAGGCAGCGTCACGCGCCGGATGGTCACATCGCCCACATTGTGCGTCAGGTCGAGGTTCACCTGCGCCGGTACGCCGATCGTCAGGTCGATCGTGTTCGAGCGATTGTCCCCCTCGTCGGCGGTCTGCGTCGCGTCGAGCAGGAAGTGCGCGCCATTCGGGATCAGCGTCACGGCCATGCCGTCCAGCTCCGCCTCGGCCTCAGCCGCCGTTTCAGCGTACGCCGTCAGCTTATATTCGACTACGACCCGGTCCCCGTCATGCGGCTCGATGGTCACGTCGCCGACTTTGCTCGCGACCGTCAGCGTGACGATCTCGCCCGGCTCCACACCGGCCTCGATCACGCCGCCGCGCGACCGCTCAACCTCATCCGGCAGGCTGCTCCCGAACAGGTCGTCCATGTCCTCACATCCCGCTAGGAATGCGGCCAGCACGACCAGCATCCCAACTATCGCCCAACGCCTTTTCACCATGATCTGCGCCTCCCCTCACCTGCCGAACGCCGTTTCCTGCCCGTCTATAACGGGAAACGGGCACGTGAGGTCGCGCTTTTTTCAAGATCTTTACTACCGGCGCGTGATCGTGATGTCGCCTACGTTCACTTCGAGCTTCACTGCCGGGGCGCTGCCTGCCCCCCTGCCGACGAGGCCGGTGTACGTCGCGCCGGGGATATCTTCCGTTATGCGGCTGGCGGTCTCAAAGCCCGTGATCGTCAGGATGCCCACGTCCGTCTTGGCGTTGAGGTCCATCCGCGCGTCACCCGGCAGCTCCAGCCGGATCGAGCCGACGTTGGTCTGCGCGTCGTAAGGGCCGTCCCCGGCCAGCCGCCCGCTGTAACGGATGTCCCCCGTGTTGGTCCGCAGGTCGAACCCCGCCGCCGCGACGCCATCCACCGCGATATCCCCGACGTTATGCGACACGTCGAGGTCGGTCAGCGACTCCGGCACGGTGAGGATCAGGTTCACCCGGTTGGCCTGCCCCAAGAAAAAGAAGCTGTCGCTGGAGTTGTCCGCCACGACCTTCACCACGCCGCCGGACTCGGTCGCCGTGACCGACATGCGCTCCAACTCCCTGCGCGCCGACCCCCCGGTGAAGCCGTAGGCGGTCATCTCCCACTCGACGATCACTTCGTCCGCTGCCCCGGTCCGGATCTGGATGTCGCCCACCTGGCTATCGACCTGCAAGCGGTAATCCTCGCCCTCAGCGAGCGGCAGAGTGGTCGAGCCGGTGTCTACGAGCTTGTTCCGGTCGACGATGGTCGCCACGGTCGCGCTGGTGACGGCGAAGAAGCCCACGCCGAGCACGCAGCAGAGACAGGGCGCCAGCAGGCAGCCCAGGACGATCCACGGCCAGCGCGGACGGCGACGCCGGGTTGCTGGCTCAGGGATGAAATCACGTTTCGGCTTCTCCGGCCCATACGCGACCGGCTCAACCACCTCCGAATCAACGTCAGGGTAGCGCGGCTCGACGACTTCCGGTTCTTCGTAGCCCATGGGGAGACTCCTTCGTGCTGCTCATCAAAAGCGGGCGCGGCACACACTGCGACCCCGCCAGGCTTGCAGGCCCTTATATGTTGATAGATACGCTTGCTGATGTATACGCGCGGGCCGACGAAGCGTTGCAGCGGGCGGGGCGGGGAGGCTACTCCGGTGGGGCGTAAGCCGCGTGGTTGAGCGCCGCCTGGCGCAGATCCGGGCTGAGCTGATCGATGCTGATCTGCTCCAGGTCCAGCCGGTAGAACCGCACGGGAAGCCAGGCGAACGACGCAGCCGCGTCCGCCGGGTCGAGCGTGCCGTCGGCCAGCGCCGTAGCCCATACGTCCAGGTTCGGGATCTGGCTGAACAGCAGCGCGCGGCCATCCGGCGCCGCGATCATGCGGCCAACGGCCCAGGCATCGTGCGCGTACACCTCCAGATCGTCGCCGGTGTCCAGGTCCACGCGGTGGATGCTGACGCCGTAGCGTGGCAGGGGGGCGTCCGCCGGGAGCAACCCGGTGGCAGCCAGGGCCTCGGCCTCGTCGGCGGCCAGATCAAGCGGCTCCGGCTGCTCGACGCGCGTGCTGTAGAAGACAAACCCGCTGCCCGCCGCGCCCCACGCCACCTGATCCGGTTCGTCGCTCGTGGGGATCGCGGTCCGCTCGCCGGTTTCGAGGTCCAGCACGACCAACTCGCCGTCGCGGATGCCCAGCACGCGGCGCCGGTCCGGCGAGACCTGCGCCCGGCGGATCGCCTCGTCCAGCACGGCGTCCTCGCCCGTCTCCGGGTTCAGCACGGCGACGCCCTCGCCCAGGCAGTTGATGCTGTGGGCCAGCCCGAAGGGCGTCAGGCTCAGCACGGGGCGGTTGCCCAGGAAGCCGGTCTCCTCGTAGTAGCGGGCCTCGGTCGGGAAGGTGATGCCGCCGCCACAGCCGCCCGCGATGGTGAAGCTTCCCAACAACTCCGGCTGAGCATCGTCGGCTGGCTCAATGCGGTAGACGTCGATGCGCTGGCGGACGGGATCTGCCCCGCCGCCGTCCGCGCCCTCCGGGTTGTTGACCGCGTAGATCACCCGGTCACCCTCCGGGCTGAAGTCGAGCGGCATCCCGGCCCAGTTCAGGTCGGCGGCCAGCGTCGCCTTGACCGTGTTCTCACGGTTGACCATCGCCAGGGCGGGCTTTTCGCTGCCGACGACCTGCACGAAGGCGAGCGTCTCCCCGTCGGGACTCCACACCAGGTCGAGGAAGGCCGGCCGGTCGGCACTGTCGAAGGCGGTGGCGCGCCGGGGTTCCGCGAACAGGCCGGTCAGCACGATGTTGCCGTCCGTGACCCCCGCCAGCGGCGGCAGCGCGGGCGGCTCGTCGTCCTGGCCCAATGCGGGCAGCACGCCGATCAGCAGGAGCAAAACCGGCAGCGCCAGCGTGACCATGCGCATCCTCAACAGCGTCCCTCCTTCGCCCGGATCGAGCCGCGCCGTGATGGGCGCAGGTTCGTGCGGTCCCGTTATCAGGAAGTGTAGGGGTGCGGCGCGGGCGGTGCCAAACGGCACCCGGCGCAGACTGAGTCTGGATCTTCGCCTGATTTCGTTTATAATAGGCGCGTCCTGCCCCATGGTGCACCGGGCGGGACATCGCGTCGAACATCAAATAATCTATCTCAACCCCGCCGCCCCAGGCGAGCGCAGGTGAAGGGATAGCGAACGTTTGCCGGGGAGGTGAGTTCGGTATGAAGGTTCGGTCGTCTGTCCGCAAGATGTGTGACAAGTGCTACTTCGTGCGCCGCAAGGGCGTGCTCTACGTCATGTGCTCGGCGTACCCCAAGCACAAGCAGCGTCAGGGCTAATCTAGCGCTTTCACCTAACCGAAGCTGTCAAAAATGGGCCTAAGCGGCCCGTTTTTGCTTTACGTTGTTCACTTTCACTGCTCCGGTGCTTGTGCCATAATGGAAGCAACACCATACGAATTGTTTCTTAATGATTTAGGCCGTCTGTCACACAGGAGAGACCGAATGGTTTACCAGATCCGCAAAGCAGCCGTGCTGGGGTCCGGCACGATGGGCAGCGGGATCGCGGCGCTGTTGGCCGGGGTCGGCGTGCCGGTGATGGTGCTGGACCTGCCCGCGCGGGACACGTCGCCCGCCGACGGCCCCGAGCGGCGGAACGCGCTCGTGCGGTCCAACCTGGAGGCCATGCGCACAAGCCGCCCGGCGCAGCTTTTTCACCCGGACGACTTCGACCTGATCACGCCCGGCAACCTGGAGGACGACCTCGACCGGTTGCGCGACGCCGACTGGATCATCGAGGCGATAGTCGAAGACCTGGGCACCAAACAGGCGCTGATGGAACGCCTGGAGGCGGTCCGCGCGCCGGAGGCGATCGTCTCCACGAACACCAGCGGCCTGCGCATCCACGACATCGCGGCGGGGCGCAGCGCGGCGTTCCAGCGCCATTTCCTCGGCACGCACTTCTTCAACCCGCCGCGCTACCTCAAGCTGTTGGAGATCATCCCGCACGAGCAGACCGACCCGGCCCTGCTCGACTTCATCACGGCGTACGCCGCGACGGTGCTGGGTAAGGGCGTCGTGATCGCCAAAGACACGCCCAACTTCATCGCCAACCGCTTCATCAGCATGTCCGGCACGTTCGGCGTCAACTACGCGCTCGACCACGGCTACACCGTCGAGGAGGTGGACAGCCTGACCGGGCCGCTGATCGGGCGGCCGAAGACGGCGACCTTCCGCCTGAACGACCTCGTCGGCACGGATATCATGGCGCACGTCAACGCCAACCTGTACCCCGCCATCCCGGACGACGAATCGCGCGCGGTGCTGGAGCACCCCGGTTCACGCGCCCTGCTCCAACACATGCTGGACCGGGGATGGCTCGGCAACAAGCGCGGGCAGGGCTTCTATAAGCGCGTGGACACGCCGGAGGGCAGGGCCTTTTGGCCGCTCAACCTGCAAACGCTGGAACACGAGCCACCGACCAAGGTGCGCTTTGAGAGCGTTGGGCAGCACCGCAAAATCGAGGACACCGGCGCGCGCATCCGCGCGATGATCAACGCGGACGACCGCGCCGGGCTGTACCTGTGGCACCTGCACGCCTTCTACCTCACCTACGCCGCGCGGCGGCTGGGCGAGATCGCGGACGACATCCCGTCCATCGACAACGCGAACCGCTGGGGCTTCAATCATGAGCTTGGCCCGTTCGAGATCTGGGACGCCATCGGCGTGGCGGACACCATCCCGCGCATGGAGGCGGACGGGTACGCGGTCCCGCAGTGGGTGAAGGACATGGTGGCGGGCGGGCACCCGACCTTCTACCAGCGCGACGAGCACGGCGTCGTGACAGGCGTCTACGACCCGGCCCGCACCGC
>CAZGLU010000277.1:0-5459 GCA_964526095.1 uncultured Anaerolineaceae bacterium
GCTTCGTTTTTGCTACCAAGTCTACTCCCCTTGCCCCCAAATTGAGATACACCCCCCTATCGGCGGGACTTGTTTCTAGAGGTGAGCGATGATATGATGTGCTTAACGGTTGGGTAAAAAAAACCCAAGTGGGGTGGGCAACATCGCACTCAACACGGCAATCGACAGTCCACGCGTGGCAACCGCAACAACCTGATACAATCCGCAACTCGCGGCAGAGTGACGATGAGACTATCGGCCTATTTTCAGATCGCGTGGAGACGCAAGGCGATTATATTGGCATGCACGGCCCTCGCGCTGCTAGGTGCCGGCGTGGCGACGGCCCGCATGTCGCCAACGTACACCGCTTCAACGCTGATGCGCATTCTGACATCGAGCTCCGGCCTGGGCACCTGGCAGCAGTACGATGTTGCCTACACAGAACGGCTAATGGGATCATACGCCCGCATCGCAGTGAGCGAGCCGATCATCGATGAAGTGACGCAGCGGCTAGATCTGGGGGAAATACCTGCCGTATCGGTCGAGGTTCTGGCAAACACCGAGTTAATGTCGGTCACCGTAGAGCACCGCGAACCTGTGATGGCGGCTGTCATCGCGAATGCACTGGCCGAAGTCCTGATCGAGCGCGGCCCCGAGCTGTATGCGGGCAACGCGCCTACAGCGACCGATATCCTTCTCGATCGTATAAACCAGATCGATATTGAGTTGCGCGAAGCGCGTGCCCTTGTGGAAGAACTGGCCAATATCGCCCCTCAGGACGACGAGCGCATTACCGCTCTCGCCCAGACGATCACGCTCAAAGAAGGTCTATATGCGGACCTACTGCGCCAGTATGAAGAGGTGCGAACCGCCGACGTTCTGCGCGCCAATCGCGTCTACGTGGTGGAGCCGGCATCCGTCCCCACCAAACCATCCAGGCCCAACCGGGCTATGAATCTTGCCCTGGGGTTGGCGGGTGGGCTAGCCGCTGGATTGGGACTTGCCTTCCTCGCCGAGCATATGGATCGTCGCTTGTTCACCATCGACGCCATCCAGGCCAGGACCGGACTGCCCATCATTGGATCCATCCCGGACATCCGCTGGCGCCAGAAACCGACGATCTATAACCATCGCTCGCCTCAACTCGAAGCCTATCGGCGACTGCGCGCGAATATCCTCTCGATTACGGGCAACGCGCCCCCACGCACCCTGCTGGTGACCAGCGCCCAACCGCGCGAAGGCAAATCAACCATCACTGCAAACCTTGCCTTGGCCTTTGCAAAATCTGGCCGGAAAGTCGTCGCAGTGGATGCAGACTTACGGCGGCCGCGTCTGCACAGGTTTTTTGGACTTCCCAACACTAATGGCTTGGGATCGGTGTTGGAGTACGAGACGATCCTTGCAAATGCCCTTCAGACGACGTCTTTTGAGGGTGTGATGGTACTTGTTAGTGGGTCGTCAGCGACGCCCGTGGAATTATTGGACTCCGAGCATATGACCAAGATCTTGAGTGAGCTAATGGAGCAATTCGACGTTGTCCTGATCGATACACCTGCCTTACTGGCCGTGACGGATGCATTGCTCTTGGTACCAAAGGTGGATGCAGTGCTGCTGGTGGTCGGGCGCGCGGTCGCTGATGGTGATCGCGTTCGGGATGTATGCGAACAACTCAACAATGTGAATGCGCCGCTAATTGGCGTTGTTGTGAACCGGGCGCGAGGCGAGCGCACGTACCGTTATTACAACTGACGTACGACTGACGACCCGCCAACATGGGGGACTATTCTCTGGAACCAGATTAGGATGCTTGAACGTTATGCTTGCTCATCATGCTCGCGGTGTTCCACCAACGCTGATCCGCGTGATTGTCCTGGGCGCAAGCCTCCTCGTTGGAGCGCTCTACCTGATCGTCTCACCACTGTGGGCGCTGGTCGCCATCGCCGGGACGAGCGGGGTACTGATCGCGCTCCAACACCCCGAACTGAGCCTGTTAGGCATTCTTGTCCTGACGTCAAGCATCATCTTCGAACGCACACTACCGCTGATTCCCATCGGAGTCGGGAGCCTGCACATTCCCGATGTGATCCTGCTGGCCCTGTTCGGGATGATCGCCTTGCGGTGGCTGCTCGAGCCGGATTTCCACATCGCGAGAACCCCGCTCGACGCCCCGCTGCTGTTTTTTTTCGGCATCACGCTTGGCGCGACGCTGCTGGCGATCGTGCGGTCAGGGCTGGATTTCAACATTGCCCTGCGTGGGATCCGCATCGTATCGTATTACCTGGTGTTCTTCGCCGTGACCAACCTCATCCGCAGCAAGGCACAGCTTGCCCGCCTGTTGGACGGCTTTTTGCTGCTGGCAACCTTCGTTGGTGGTGTAATGTTCCTCCAGTTCTTGCTCGGCGATTCGCTGCCGATTCTGCCGGGCCGGGTCGAAACGCTGAACACCGAGGGTGTCAGCTACGAAGGTATCACTCGCATATTGCCGCCCGGTCAGTCGATCGTGTTGGTCGGATTCGTCAGCGGCCTGATAGCGCTGCTGGTGGACCGCCTGCGACCCACCAGCGTGATGCGCGTGCTTCAAGTCGGGATACTCGGCCTCGCGGTGATTTTCACATTCAACCGCAACTTCTGGATCAATTCTGTCCTCTCGCTGGCCCTGTTTGCGTTCCTCATTCAAGGGCGCGAACGGCACCGGGCCGTGGCCTGGAGCATGGCGCTGGGGTTGGTTATCGTAATGCTGCTGCTGATCATCTTCACCCAGCCGGGCTCCTCGGCGGCAGACCTGGTCACCGCGACGGTGGATAGGTTCAGCACGATGGTCGGCAGCAAGGTAACTGACGATTCCAGCCTGCGCTGGCGGGATGCCGAGTACGAATATGCCATCCCACAGATCTTGAGCCACCCGCTGACCGGGCTGGGGGCCGGCGCTTCGTACCGGCCATTCGATTCGCGGATGGACAGCCGTGGCAGGTTCGATGGGCGGGCCTACATCCATAACGGTCATCTGTGGATCATGCTCCAGTCGGGCGTGGCAGGGTATGCCAGCCTGATGTGGTTGTCACTGCGATTCGTGATGCGGGGATTCAATAACTGGCGCCAGGTACCAGACAGCCGGATCAAGGGCATTGCATTGAGCTTCTCGCTCGTGTATCTGGGCAGTTTGTTGGGCAACATCACCTCACCGTTGTTCATGCAGTGGTATTGGACGCCCGTCTTTGGGCTGATGATGGGCGCCAATGAGGTGATCTACCGGCTGTATCTGTCCACGCCGGATCAACAGCCCGACCGTATCGCGCCGCGCGACGCATGGAAGACTGTCGCAGAAAACTACCGCCAGCGGGCAGCAAAGAGGCCGCCGCGCCCGACCTGTCCCGGCTGTGGGGCGGCGACAAGTCACCGGCCCGCCGGGAGAAACCCTTCCGGCAGCCGCCGCTTTCAGTGCGCCCACTGTGGGCGGATCTTCACGCCGCTTCCAAACCGGCGCAGCTATCCCAGGGAGTTCAAGCTTCGCGCGGTGCGCATGCATCGATCCGGCAAGAGCAAGCGCCAGGTGGCCCGCGATCTGAACATCAGCCCGCAAAGCGTCGCGAACTGGGCCAGGGGATACGATGAGCAATAACCCGCTGCCGGAGCACGGCCATCCCAAAGTCCTGAGCGGCATCATGTCTATGTGGTGGAGCACGCTGGTGACGTTGGTGCTGGGCTTCGTCACCATCAGCGTGTCGGCGCGGGCGCTGTCCGAGGATCACTTCGGTGTGTATGTCCTGCTGCTCACCATCGTCTACCTGCTCCAGGTGATCAGCAGCCTGGGGATGCGCGCTTCGGCGGCGCGGTCCATCGCCAGTACCCCCGATCGGCACGAGCAGGCGCGCATCGTGGGCGCCGTGATGGCCTTCTGGCTGCTCACGACGGTCGCCGTCTCGATCGCGGCCATTCTCGCCAAACCGGTGCTGCTGTTGGCATTTTCGTCGGACTTGCTGGCCAGCCTGTTCGTCTACGTCCCCCTCGTGTACTGCATTCAGTCCAGCGATCTCCTGCTGGATTCGATCATGCAGGGCTTCCAGCTTTACCGGCAGATGGCGCTCGTCCGGCTCGTCACGAGCACGCTCAACCTGGCGCTAGTCGTGCTGTTCCTGCCGATGATACATCTGGAGATCGACGGGTTGATCCTGGCGCTGGTACTGGCCCAGGTCGTGGCGATCGTGCTGCGGTTTCGCGCGATCCCGGTGAGCAAGCTGCCGCGCTGGGATCGTGCCCTGCTCCGGCGCTTGATCCGGTTCGGGCTTCCTCTGCAGGGCAACGACATGCTGACCTTCGTCTCTCAGCGCCTGGATGTCCTGATCCTGGGCGCGATGGCCAGTCCCGCCGCGGTGGCTTACCTGGGGGTCGCCACCAAGATCCCGCAGAATTTCCAGCGGCTGTTCGAGTCGCTCTACGCGGTGTATTACCCGTATATGGCGGGGCTGTTTGGCCGGGGCGAGCAGGCCGAAGCAGAGCGCAGCCTCAACCGGTTCCTGCGCCTGGCCACATTTGTGACGGCAGGCAGCGCGCTGGCCACCGTGCTGTTCCAGCGCGAGATCGTGCGGCTCGTGTTCTCGGAGAAATACCTCGATAGCGCCCCGGCGCTGGGCCTGCTGATGCTCGTGTTCACGATATCGGTCGCCAGCACGATCCTGGATTACGCGCTGATGGCCGCCGGTCATTCGGACTACATGCCGGTGATCAGCCTCGCCAACACCGGCCCCAGCGCCCTCGCGAACGTGATCCTCATCCCACTGCGGGGGTTCATGGGCGCGGTGTATGCCAAGGGCCTCGCCAACATCGTTTCCAACCCGGTATCGGTGTGGGCGCTGCGGCGCGAGAAAATCGACGTGCACGTCGGCGCCTACCTCAAGCCGATGGCCTTCATGGCGGTCTGCCTGGCGATCTATTACGGTCTGGGGTGGGATTCCATCCTGTCCAAGACCGCCGTTCTGGGGTTGTTCGTGGTGCTGTGCGCCCGTTTCTCGGTCGTGACGCTGCACGATATCACCGTGTTTGCCGGGAACATGCGGATCATGAAACACCGGCCCGTCTATGAGGAATGAGCAGATCATGATGCGGCGAATCGTGTTCGCGGGTGGGATAGGCGTGCTGGCCGGGCGGCGGGCGGTGAACACGTGGCGCGCGCTGAACCGTTGGCGCGTCCCCTCGTTTGTCCGCGCCGATCTCGGTCCAGACGACATCGGCGTGCCCGTGTTCACCTACCACTCGGTGGCCGACGCCGCCACGCCGGACGCGGTTTCGCTGGCCGCCTTCGAGCGCCACATGCGCTACCTAGCCGAGAACGGCTACCACACGTTGAGCGCCGATGAACTGCGCGATCATCTGGTCGAGAGCCGCCCGATCCCGCCGAAGACGGTCGTGATCACCTTCGATGACGGGCGGGCCACGTTATGGACCGCCGCGTTCCCGCTCTTGCAGCAGTATGCCATGCGCGC
>CAZGLU010000278.1:0-2255 GCA_964526095.1 uncultured Anaerolineaceae bacterium
GACGGCTAAATCGCAAACCGGATCACCAGCATGTCGCCATCCTGCACGACGTAGTCCTTGCCTTCAAGCCGCATCTTGCCGCGCGCCTTGACCTCGGCCATGCTACAGTTCGCCGCGACGAACTCCGCATACGGCACTACTTCGGCGCGGATGAAGCCACGCGCCAGGTCGGTGTGGATCGTGCCCGCCGCCTCGACCGCCGTCGCGCCCTTGCGCAGGCTCCACGCGCGGACCTCGTCCTCGCCGTAGGTTAGGAACGAGTGGATGTCCAGCAGCTCGTAGGAGAGGCGGATCACGCGGTCGCGGCTCGGCTCGTCGATGCCGTACTCGCTCAGGAACATCGCCACGTCGTCGGGGTTGTCAAGCTGCGCGATCTCGGCCTCCAGCTTGCCGCGCAGGCTGAGCACGACCGTATTCCGATGGTCGTAGTCGAGGCCCGCCGCCGGGTCGCCGCCCTCGTCACCCAGGTTGAAGATGACCATCACCGGCTTGAGCGTCAGGAGGCCGTAGCCGCGCAACATCTTATGCTCGTCGGGCGTCAGGTCGAGGTCGCGCAGGGGGCGCTCGGCCTCCAACTGCGCGTGCAGGCGTTCGAGCAGGGCTGTCTCGTCAGCGTGGTGCTGCTTGTTGTCGATCTTGCCCTTCTGCTTCTCCTCGGCCAGCCGGGCCAGCCGGTTCTCGATCGTGATCTGGTCGAGCAGCAGGAACTCGCCGTCGATGATGTGCAGGTCGCGGATCGGGTCAACCGTTTCGTGCGGGTGCGGCACGTTCTCGTCGGTGAAGGCGCGCACAACGTGCAGGAAGCCGTCGACCTGCTGCAATTCGTTGCGCATCGGCCCGGTGAGGCCGCCCTCGCCGATGCCCTTGTCCAGCCCGCCGATGTCGGTGTAGGTCACGGTGGCGTAAGTCGTCTTCTTGGGATGGTAGACTGCCGCTAAGCGGTCCACGCGCTCGTCCGGTACGGCGACGACGGCCGTGTGTAGCTCAAGCTGGCCGGAGGAAACCGGCTCGGTCGGCAGCTCGCTGCCGGTCAGGGCGTTGAAAAGGGTGGTCTTGCCGCTGTTGGGCAAGCCGATGATTCCGAGTCGCATGAGGGCTATCCTACAGCAGAACAGCACCGGCGCGGGCCGATGCTGGATCAGATCGGTTAATGGGGCGAGTATAGCGCGGCGGTGGGGTTCCGGCGAGGGCGGCGGCTCCTCCAACTTGTGACAAGCGTCAGTTAAGCGTTTGTCAACAATCATTGTGCATGGAGGGTGGGCAGGGCTATAATGCGGGCCGTTTGGGCCACATCATCCGCCGTTCAGTTTCCCTTGGAAGGTCGTATGGACTACAAGCAACAATTATTGGACCGGCTCCACGCCCGCACGGCGACGGTGGGGGTCGTCGGCATGGGGTACGTGGGCCTGCCGCTCGCGGTCGAGTTCGCGCGGGCGGGTTACCGCGTGATCGGGCAGGATGTCAACCCGCAGAAGGTGGAGCAGTTGAACGCGGGGGTGAGCTACATTCCCGACGTGCCGACCGAGACCCTCGCGCCGCTGGTGGAGACGGGCTGCCTGCGCGCGACGACGTCGTACGACGACCTGGCGCAGGCGGACGCGATCAGCATCTGTGTGCCGACGCCGCTGCGCAAGACCAAAGACCCGGATATGAGCTACGTCATCACGGCGGCGGACGCCGTCTCGACCATCTGCCATCCGGGTATGCTCGTCGTGTTGGAGAGCACGACCTACCCCGGCACAACCGACGAGGTGATCCTGCCGCGCCTGCTCAACAACGGGCTGAAGGTGGGTGAGGATGTGTTCGTGGCGTTCTCGCCGGAGCGGGTGGACCCCGGCAACCCGGTCTACGGTGTGCGCAACACGCCGAAGGTCGTGGGCGGCGTGACCCCGGCGTGCGTCGAGGTCGTCACGGCGCTGTACGAGCCGGCGGTGGACCGTGTGGTGCCGGTGTCGTCCACGGCGGCGGCGGAGATGGTCAAGCTGCTGGAGAACACATTCCGCGCGGTAAACATCGGCCTGGTGAACGAGATGGCGCTGATGTGTGCCAAGCTGGGCGTGGACGTGTGGGAGGTGATCGACGCGGCGAGCAGCAAGCCGTTCGGCTTCATGCCGTTCTACCCCGGCCCCGGCCTGGGCGGGCACTGCATCCCGATCGACCCACTCTACCTGAGTTGGAAGCTGCGCGCGCTGAACTACACCGCCCGCTTCATCGACCTAGATCGGAAGAGCACACGTCTGAACTCCAGTCACGAG
>CAZGLU010000278.1:2265-5441 GCA_964526095.1 uncultured Anaerolineaceae bacterium
GCACAACGACGAGGGCAAGGCGCTGCACGGTGCACAGATCGGCATGCTGGGCATGGCCTACAAGCGTGACATCGACGACGTGCGCGAGTCGCCCGCGCTGGACATTTACGAGCTGCTGGAGAACAAGGGCGCGGCGGTGACGTTCAGCGATCCCCACGTCGCCAGCGTGCGCCTGACGGGTGAGCGTGTGGCGCACAGCGTCGAGCTGACCGCCGAGTGGCTGGCCGCGCAGGATTGCGTCGTGATTGTGACCGACCACCGCGCCTACGACATCGATTTCATCCTCAGCCACGCGAAGCTGGTGGTTGATACGCGCAACGCCACCAAGGGCCGCACCGGACCGGCGCGTATCGTGCGGCTGTAGCGGCTTTGAGGTGGGTGTGCGCTGCCCCGCTGCGCGAGCCATGTGAGCACCCGTGATGCGACCTGACCCCCTTTCCGGCCCGGCCGGAGAGGGGGTAAACTACCTCCCAACCTGGCGCTGCGGCGAAGGCCGCGGCCCTTCGCCATCCTGAATGGCCGGGGCGGCGGGATGTGGTCAGTCACCGGCATCCGCCCCGGTCAGGCGTCTGGATTCAACCTGCTATGCGCATCTTCGTCGCAACTGGCATCTTCCACCCGGAGCCGGGCGGCCCGGCGACCTACCTGCACCGCCTGCTGCCCGCCGTGCAGGCACGCGGCCATACCGTGCGCGTGCTGACGTTCGGGGATGCCACTGGCGGCGACTACCCCTACCCTGTGACGCGCATCCCGCGCCGGGCGCTGCCCCGTCGCATGGCGGACTACGCCCGTGCCGCCCGCCGCGAGCTGGCGCAGGCGGACCTCGTCTTCCTCAACAGCCTGGGGCTGCCGCTGGTCGGCGGTCGGCGCGTGCCGCGCGTGATCAAGATCGTGGGCGACCTGGCGTGGGAGCGGTCGGTCAACCGGGGCTGGATCCCGCCTACGGAGGACATCGATGCCTTCCAGACGCGCCGCTACGACCCGCGCGTGGAGGCGGTCAAGGCGCTGCGGGCGCGCGAGGTGCGGCGCGTGGACCGCGTCATCGTGCCCAGCGAGTACCTGCGGCGCATGGTGATCGGCTGGGGCGCGCCGCCGGAGCGCGTGCAGGTGATCTATAATGCCCTCGAACCGGATGCCCAGGCCGCGACCGTCGATCAGGCTGAAGCACGCGCCGCACTCGGCCTGGGGCCGGGTCCGCTGCTGCTGGCCCCCGCCCGACTGACGGCCTGGAAGGGGATCGACCACCTGATCCGCGTGCTGGTGCAGATCCCGGACGTGCGGCTGCTGGTGGCGGGCGACGGGCCGGAGGACGCCGCGCTGCGCGCGCTGGCCGCGTCGGCGGGCGTCGGGGCGCGGGTGACGTTTCTGGGGCGCGTCCCGCGTGAGCGCCTGGGGCTGCTGTTCCGCGCGGCGGATTACACCGTGCTGTATTCGGGTTACGAGGGCCTGTCCCACACGCTGCTCGAATCCTTGCTGGCCGGGACGCCGGTCATCGCCAGCGACAAGGGCGGCAACCCGGAGGTCGTGCGCCATGAGGTCAACGGCCTGCTGGTGCCGTACGGCGATCCGGACGCGCTGGCTGCCGCGATCCGGGCGGCGCTCTCCGGTGGGGTGCGCGCGCGGCTGGCGGAGGGAACCGGCGTGGGCCTGGACCGCTTCACGTGGGGGACGCTGGTCGAGCGCACGGTGGCGCTGCTGGAGGCGGCGGCGATGGAGGGGCGGCGGTGAACCTGCTGATGCTGAGCGGCGACTCGTCCGTGGCCCAGGGGCGCGACAGCACCTTTTTGGGGATGTTGGGCCGTTTCGCGGCCTACTGGGACCGGATCGACGTGCTGTGCCCGCCCGCGCCGCAGGCCAGCCCGCGCGCCGTGTACGGCAACGTCTACGTGCACCCCTCGCCCACGCGCAAGCTGGAGCAGCCGCGCTTCATCGTCCGTGAGGGCCGCGCCCTGCTGGCCGAGCGGCCCTACGCATTGATCGCCAGCCACGACTTCGGGACCTTCTATAACGGGCTGGGCGCGTGGCGGCTCGCCCGCGCGAGCGGCGTGCCGGTCGTGAGCGAGATCCACCACATCGAGGGCTATCCGCGCGCCGCCACCCGCCGCGAGCAGGTCTACCGGCGCCTGGCGTTCGCCTACATCCGGTGGGCGCGGCGCTGGGTCGCGGCCTTCCGCGTGGTGAACGCGAACCAGATGCCGGACCTGCTGCGCCGCCTCGGCGTGCGCGACGAGCAGATCCTGGTCCTGCCCTCGCTCTACATCGACTTCGAGACGTTCCGCCCGCTGCCGGACCAGCCCACCCGCTATGACGTCCTGTTCGTCGGGCGGCTGGCGCCGAATAAGGGCCTGTTCACGCTGCTGGACGCGATCAAGCTGACGACCATCACGCATCCGCGCGTGCGCCTGGGGATCCTCGGTGACGGGCCGCTGGGACGTGCGTTGCAGGAGCGTGTGGGCACCCTGGGCCTGGGCGACCGGGTGACGTTCATCCCGCGCCAGCCGGACGCGGCGAGCGTGGCGCGCGTATATAATCAGGCCAGGATGCTGGTCTGCGCCTCGACCGCCGAGGGCGGGCCGCGCGTGGCCGCGGAGGCGATGGCGTGCGGCGTGCCGGTCGTCTCGACGCGGGTCGGCGTGATGCCGGACCTGATCGAGGACGGGGTGAACGGGCTGCTGGCCGAGTGGGACGCGGCGCACCTCGCGCAGCAGATCCGGCGCGTGCTTGACGACCGGGCGCTGGCGGCGCGGCTGGGCGAGGCGGGCCGGGCGGCGGTGGCGGAATTTGATGCGGACCGCGTGATCGCGGCCTACGCACGCGGTTACCACGCGCTGATCCGGCGCTGGCAGGGGGATAAGGGGTAAGGGTCAAGCCTATGCGCGTCCTGATGATCGTCCAGCTTGTAGACGAGCGCGAATGGCTGCGCGGCTTCACCGTCGGATGGATCCGCGCGCTGGCGGCGCACGTCGATCACCTCGACGTCCTGACGCTGGAGGCGGGCCGGGCCGAGCTGCCCGCCAACGTCACCGTGACGTCGATGGGCAAGGAGCGCGGCCACAACCGCGCCCGCGAGCTGGCCGTGTTCCACCGTACGCTGCTGCGCCTGGGCCGCGACGCGGACGTGATCTTCAGCCACATGACGCCGCGTTATACCTGGCTGGCCGCACCCTACGCCGCGC
>CAZGLU010000279.1:0-2130 GCA_964526095.1 uncultured Anaerolineaceae bacterium
TGATCGTCGGCGCGCCGAACTTCTTGTCGATGGCGACATTGCGACCCTTCGGGCCGAGCGTGGTCATCACCGCCTGCGCCAGCATATCGATGCCGTTCTTCAGGCCGCGACGCGCTTCCTGATCGAAAACGAGTTGCTTAGGCATATCCGTTGTACTCCTCTTATCCTGATGAATTCTGCTGTGGAAGCCGCCACACGGCGGCCGGTCGCGGAGCCGCCCGCAGCGCTGCATCCGGCCCGTCTATGTCTTTCGATGCAAAGCGCGGCCGATTGTACCGGCCTCGCCTCCAGATCAATACCCTAGTTGCATTAGAAATACATATAAAGTCTCGTAGAGTCATGTCAGAGCGCAGGCCGCAGGGGGGCAAGTGCCCACTCCCCTTCCGGGGGGACTTGTGATACGCTAATGGGTGCGATGAGTGCCTTGCAGCAGCTTTTTGAAGGACGATACGAATGGATTACAAGCAAGAAGTAGCAGGTAAGCTTGAGCAGGTCCGCGCCCTGATGGCCGAGCGCGGCCTGGACGTCGTTTGGATCCAGCGCGCCGATAACTTTGCCTGGCTGACGGGCGGGATCGACAGCGTGGTGAACGTGGCCGACCTCGCCGGGGTGGCGAGCATCGTCGTGACGCCGGATGCGGCGACGGTCTGGACCACCACCATCGAGGCGCCGCGCCTGGAGGCGGACGGGATCCTCGACCGGGGCTTCGACATACGGGTAACGCCCTGGGAGTCCAGCGCGGGGCGTCCGGAGGGCGCGCGGCTGGGCAGCGACATGCCGCAGAGCGGGATGAGCGACATCAGCGACGGCCTGATGCGGCTGCGGCTCAAGCTCGGCGCGAACGAGCAGGAACGCTTCCGCGCGCTGGCCGCCGACTGCGCCCAGGCAATGAACGCCGCGATCTACCGGGTGAAGCCGGGCCAGACCGAGGCCGCGATCGGCGGGGGCGTGGCCGACGAGCTGCGCCGCTTCAACATCACGCCGATCGTGGTATTGATCGCCACGGACGAGCGCATCTTCCGGTTCCGTCACCCCCTGCCGACGATGAAGCCGCTCGACCGCTACGCGATGCTGGTGCTGTGCGGGCGGCGCGGCGGGCTGGTCTGCTCCGTCACGCGGCTGGTGCACTTCGGGCCGATCCCGGACGACGTGCAGGCCCGCATCGAGGCGTGCGCCGAGGTGGACGCGCGCATCACCGCCGCCTCGCGCCCCGGCAAGACGCTCGACGAGTTGTTCCACACCCTGCAAGACGCCTATGCCGCCGTGGGCTACCCCGACGAGTGGCAGAAGCATCACCAGGGCGGGCTGGCAGGCTACGCCGCGCGGGAGATCATCGCCACACCGGGCGAGATGACGAAGCTGGAGCCGGGTATGATCTGCGCCTGGAACCCGAGCATCACCGGCTCGAAGGTCGAGGATACGATCCTGGTGACGGACGGCGCGCCGGAGATCCTGACGCGGATCCCGGACTGGCCGGTGAAAACGTTTGAGATCGACGGCGAGTCGTACAGCCGCCCGGTGATCCTGCAACTCGACTGACGGGACGCGCCCCGCACCCAAACACCGGGGCGCTCCACCCCAACCTGAAACCCACGCGCCCGGCCCGCTCACCGTGCCACCGTCACGGCCCCACGACGCGGGGAGTAGGCCGGGCGCCGCCAACGTAGGCAAAGCGTCATCCTCGCGGACCACCAGGGTCCAACAGGCGCACCACCGTTCCGGTTTATGATATGAGATGCCGGTCCGCCGGTATGCAGCTTAACCGATCGATCCGCTCCCCTGCATCACCGGCGGCCTGCGCACCTCACACCCACGAACAGGAAGGACAGCGCAACGATGATCCCGCACAAATGGCACCACCTCCTCCTGCTGGCGGCGCTGATCATGGCCGGGGCGGCCACGCTGGCGCCCTCCTACCCCGCCGCACAGGCCCAACAGCCGGACGCGCCGGTCATCTACTGGCGCGACGGGGACATCTGGTCGTGGTCACCGGCGACGGGGACCATCCGCCAACTCACGACCTGGGGCTACAACGAGCGCCCGGTGCTGTCGCCCGACGGGCAGCGCTTCGCCTATGTGTCGCTGGCGCAGATCACCGTGAACGCGCTGGCAGCGGGCAAGCCCGTCTTC
>CAZGLU010000279.1:2140-5414 GCA_964526095.1 uncultured Anaerolineaceae bacterium
CGCGACGTACCAGCCCGACGACGGCAGCCCCGGCAACTTCATCGTGCGCGGCACCCCGGTGTGGTCCCCCACGATGGACCGCCTCGCCTGGGCCGAGTACGTCGTGCCCAGCAACGAGTACCGCCTGGTGGCCTACCGCTTCGCCACGGGTGAGACGCAGGTCCTCGTACCGGAGCTGCCCCTGCCGTTCGCTGACGCGGGCTTCTTCCCGATGGCCGAGCTGGAATGGAGCAGCACCGGGATCGCGCTGGTCAACGGTGCGATCAACAACGTGGGCGAGTACACCGAGATCCTGTACGTGTACGACGACACGGGCGCGTTGATCAGCGAGACGCTGGTAGGCAGCTCGGAAACCGAGCAGGTCTGGGCGTGGCACTGGGTCCGCGTCGAGGATGAGGACGCCATCGCCGTGTGGTACCCGTCCGGCAAGCAGCAGTTGGTGGACCCGCGCACGACCGCCATCGAGGAGATGCCCGGCACGCCGCAGCGAGTCGCCACGCTGGCGCCCGGCTCGTCGCTGGCGCTGAGCATGTCGCCCACGACGCTGTCTGACGGCAACCTCGCGCCGGTGTGGACGCTCACCGCACCCGACGGCTTCCAGGTCACGCTGGACTTCAACGGGCACGAACGCAGCATCGCGCTGGCCCCGAACGGGCAGGAAATCGCGCTCCTGTCAGATGCGTTGATCGTCTCCGGCGGCGGGCAGTTGAACCCGGTGCCCGGCACGGAAGGCATCGAGCCGGGGGCCGAAACAGCGGTGGTCTGGGGGCCGACCGCGTGGCGCATCGGGGACGCCGTGCCAGCGCCGCCGGACGATGGCCCTGACGAGGTCGTGTGCAGCCCGGCCCCCCGCCTGACGGTCGGCAGCTACGGGCAGGTGACGCCCGGCCTGCCGAACATCATCCGCACCCTGCCCCGGCGCGGCGAGGGCAGCGGCGTGGTGGGCCGCATCCCGGCCAACGGCGTGTTCCAGGTCGTGAGCGGCCCGGCGTGTGACACCGAGGGGCGCTACTGGTGGGAGGTCGATTACCAGGGCCTGCGCGGCTGGACGCCCGAAGGCGAGGGGACGACGTACTGGCTCGCCCCGTACACGCCCGGCACCCCCACGCAGCCGATCGTGTGCAACCCCGCCCCGCGCCTGCGGGTTGGGCAGGCAGGCTTCGTGCTGCCGGGCCAACCGAACATCCTGCGCGACCAACCCCGGCGCGGGCCGGGCAGCAACATCATCGGGCGGCTGCCGGGCGGCACGTTCTTCACCGTGCTCGACGGGCCGCAGTGCGACCCGGAGGGCCGCTACTGGTGGCACATCCGCGCGCAGGGGCTGACCGGGTGGACGGCGGAGGGCGAGGACAACACCTACTGGGTATCGCCCTTCGGGTGCCCCGCCAGCCCGGCGCCGCGCCTCGTGCCGGGCGACCAGGGGCGCGTCACGCCCGGCGACCCGAACACGCTGCGCAGCGAACCCAGCGCCAGCGCCGCAGCCGTGGGCCAGATCCCGGCGGGCGGCGTGTTCGTCGTGCTGAGCGGGCCGCAGTGCGGCGCGGAGGGCTGGACGTGGTGGCGCGTCAACTACGGCGGGCAGGTCGGCTGGACCGCCGAGGGCCAGGGCGCGGACTACTGGCTGGAGCCGTTCTCCGGCACGCCGACGGACCCCGGCCAGCCGACCGCATGCGAGCCGACGCCGCGCCTGCAGCCCGGCATCTCGGCCTTCGTGCCGTTCGGCCTGCCGAACCTGATCCGGTCGGAGCCATCCCCGAACGCGACGGTCATCGGGGAGATGCCCGGCGGCAGCTTCTTCCGCGTGCTGGCCGGGCCGCAGTGCGGCTCCGACGGGCGGACGTGGTGGCAGATCCGTTTCGAGGGCACGACGGGCTGGACCGCCGAAGGCGAGGGCGCGACGTATTGGGTGTCGCCGTTCAACTGCCCGTCCAGCCCGCCCGCGCGGCTGATCCCCGGCCAGCAGGCGCAGGTGACGCCGGGTGACGCGAACGTGCTGCGCGGCGCGCCGGGCACGGGCGCCGACAGCCCGATCCTGGACACCATCCCCGGCGGCGGCGTCTTCGACGTGCTCGGGCCGCCGCAGTGCGGCAACGATGGCCGGACGTGGTGGCGTGTCAACTACCTGGGCATGATCGGGTGGACCGCCGAAGGCGACGGCGACACGTACTGGCTGCGGCCCATCGGGTAAGGCCGGCTTCCCCCCTGCGGCCCCCTCTCCAGCGCGGACTGGCCTGAGGGGGCCGCACGTTCGGGGCTGAGGGCAGGACGGACGGCCCGGCGAAAGGCAGGAAGGGACGCAAGCGAGATCGGGCAGGCGCGCTGCGCCGGTCTCCGCCCAAAGGCCGAGATGAAATCCAGCCTCGGACGGACGACGACGCGGGCGCACCTGTGCTTCAATGAAGGCACACCTCCGACGTTCGTGCCGCGCGCCCCGCGCCGGCTGAGGGTTTGGCCCAAGGAGCAACCGGAATGAAGCGTCAATTCCTCGTGCTGGTGCTGGCGATCCTGCTGATCGCCGCGTCCGCCGTGCCGCCCGTCCGCGCCCAGGGGGGCAACCCCGCCGCCGACCTCGTCGTGTTCGTGCAGGGCGGCAACCTGTGGGTGTGGAACGTCGCCAGCGGCGAAACCGAGCTTCTCACACGCAACACGCACATCGAAGGGGCGGCCATCTCCCCGGCAGGCGGGCTGATCGCCGTGCGGGACTGGTCCCGGATCAGCTATGACGCGTGGGAGCGTACGGGTGGGATCGGCGGTGGACCGATGCCCGCCGACATCATCGCGATCGACTACGTCACGGTGCAACCGGACTTCCCCATCGTGGATCAGCCAGCGGACGCCTCGTTCTTCGTGGAGGGCGTGGAGGACAACGCGATCCTGCGCTCCGACCCGTCGTGGTCGCCGGAGGGCGCCTCGGTGGCGTGGGCGGAGGTGCAGTACCCGACCTTCGCGCCGGAGACGAACCGCCTGATGGTCTACACCTTCGCCACGGGCCAGACGCAGATGCTGGTCAACAACCTGCCCGCTATGGCGGGCGTGCCGCAGCCGCTCCAGGTGAAATGGGGCGCGGGCGGGATCGCGCTGCGCAACGTGTTGTACGACCCGGAGAACATCGCTTACCACGATCAATTCCTGATCTACGATGTCAGTGGCGCCCTGCGCTCCGAGATCATCGTGAGCGAGGCCGAAGGCGGCGTGGCGGACTACTGGTGGGCGGCGCAGGACGGCGCGCCGGTGCTCATGATCCTGTTCAACGATGGGCGTTGGGAGCAGATCG
>CAZGLU010000280.1:0-5355 GCA_964526095.1 uncultured Anaerolineaceae bacterium
GAGGAGCCATTTGGGGACAAGGGGCGGCGCATCAAAGAGGAATGGGACTACCAGGGGCCGGATCGCCCGACGCTCAACGGGCGCACGCTGCGCAAGGTCAAGCGCGGGGAGGTTCAGTTCGCGGACGGATCGTGGCTGTGGCGTTTCGAGCGCCGCTACACCGACCGCAGCTACGACCGGCGCACGGTGCGCGTGAACAGCGACCGGACCTATGTCGAGCGCGAGGACGAGATCAAAGCGCCGGACCGGACGACGGGCAAGCGCACCCGGCGGCGCGAGTCCGAAGCGATGATCCTCGCGTCACCGGCTGCCGAGCCGAAAGCCCGGCGCGGCCTGCTGGCGCGTCTGTTCCGCCGTGAGGAGGAAAAAGCCGAGCCGCGCGGCCCGCAGACGTGGCGGCCAGCGGCCCCGGACGAGGTCCGGCGCGCGCGGCGACAGGGCGGCGCGGCGAAATGAGACGTTCTGAGTGGTGCCGGGTGAAGGGGACAGAGACGCCCTGCACCCGGCCCGGTGTCCCCGCCGAAATGAGGTGAGGGCTAGGCCACGCCATCATGCAGCATGCGCCCGGCCTGATCGCAAAAGACCTCGAACACGCCGCGATAGAGGCGGCTGCGCGCCGGGTTGTTCAGGTACAGCACGCCGATCACCTCGTCACCGGCTCGCAGCGGGCCGCACAGGATGGCGAGCGGCGTGTTGTCCTCCAGCGTGCGGACGAACAACTGCGACTCCTGCGAGTTAACCGCCTGCAACACCGCGCGCCGGTCGGCGGCGACGAGCGTGTGTGGTACATATTCCCCGTTCAGGTCGCGCCCGGTGCAGTAGCGCATCCGCCCGTCCGCCTCGCGACGGATGACGTACCCCTGCTCGGCGTGGAACTGCTGAATGGCCCGCATCAGGAGGGCGTCCAGGCGCGAGCCATAGCCGGGCGTGGGGCTTGACCCACTGAACGAAGGGGCTGCCGGGGGCTGGTAGGGCAGCGACGAGTCCGCGACGTGTTCCGCCTCGGCAAGATCATCGCGCACGGGCTGCGCCTCGTAGTCGTCCACCGAGCGCTGCGCATTAATGCGATCCTCGCCCTCGTAAGCCTCCGGCTTCTTCAGGAATGCGATCAGCCTCCGTACGATGTTCGCGCTCGCCATAACAACAGTACCCACCGTTGTTGCGTGGAGAACTCCCTTAGTTCCTCCTATACGTAGTATAGACGGGGATACAATTCCCGTACATAGAACTTAAATACTGTTAAGGTTTTCTGTTACGGGCGTATTTTCTTAATTTTACCTTATTTATTTTGCACAGGCGCCGAGGGGGAGGGTTTGGCGTATAATGGGGGTGGAGCCTGGGCCACCTGCGGCCCCGACACCGGCGAGCGACCGTGAACCCGACCCTTCGCAACCTGCTCCTCGTGATCGATGGCCTGGCGTTGATCGGGCTGGTGGCGTTCAGCGTCCTGGCGGCGCTCAACCCCGACGACCCGGCCTACGTGATCGCGCAGATCGTCAGCGCGGCGATCGTGCTGATCAGTGCGCTGCTGCTGCGCCGGGCGCGCAGCCGCCACCCGTAGCGCGTCCCTATCTGCCGCCCCGTCCGCAAAACAGAGCGGCGAGCCTCGCTTGAGGCCCGCCGCCGAAAACACTTGAGGGCGAAGGGCTGCTATTGCAGCGCCGTCGCGAGGGCCTGGCAGGCCGGGCAGCTCCCGCCCGGACGCACGATGGCGTACCCGGCAGCCGGGTCCGCGTCGTAGGACGTGAAGTCCATATTCCACACGATCAGCAGGCGGACACGCCCACTCTGCCGGGCAAGCTGCGCGGCGCGGGCGATCCACTGCGCCTGCTGGGCGACGGTGGTGTTCGCGCCCCACTCAAACCCGGCGGGCAGCGGGCCAAGCCCCTCCGGCGACACGTAGCCCAGCTCCGTGAAGCACAGCGGCCGGGCGCCGCCGAAGGCGTTCCAGTACGTGTTCACCATGCCCCAGAAGTAGCGGGTGTAGTAGTTGTCGCGCGGGTCGCCGGAGGTCGCGTCGGGCGAGACGATGCCCTCGTTGTAGTGGATGCCGATGCAGTCCATGTAGTTCGCGGCACCGGCGGCGGCCATCCCGCGCACGTAGCGGTCATCGTTCCACACGGCAGCCGAGCCGAACGCGCCCTCCGCCCCCGTCGGGGATGGGGCCGCGCTGATCACCATCACGCTCGGGTTCGCGGCCTTGATGGCGGTGTAGGCCTTTTGCAGCATCTGTGTGTAGGTCTGCGGGTTGATCTGGCCGTTCGGCCATTCGCGGTCCAGGTTCGGCTCGTTCCAGACCTCGATCGCGTCCGGGCCGAGCTGCGCCACGCCACCCAGGAAGCCCGCAAACTGGTCCATGTAGCCCTGCGGGTTCGCGCCAAGCTGATCCTTGTTGCCAACGATGCCCAGGAGGATACGGAAGCCCTGGCCGTGGGCCTGATCGATCAGGCTCCGAAGGCCAGCCGGATCGTCACCCAGGTTGTAGCGCACCTGGCGTTTGACCCACGTCATCTTCGCCTGACGCATCAGGTCCGGATAGGCGAAGCTGTCGACATGCGCGCCCAACCCAAACGAGCCGACCGGCTGCCCTGGCTGTTGAGGCTGCTGGGGCTGTTGCGGTTGTTGTGGCTGCTGCGGCTGCTGCGGCGTCCCACCCGGGATCTGGAGGACCTGGCCCACGTAGATCAGGTTCGGGTTGGCGATGCCGTTGGCCTGGGCCAGCGCCGCGACCGTGGTATTGAACCGCACGGCGATCCGCGACAGCGTATCACCCGCCACGACGGTATACGTGCCGCCCGTAGGCGGGGCCGGTGTGACGGGCGGCGTCGGGGTCGATGGCTGCTGCCCTGGCACTGGAATGCGCAACACCTGACCGGCATAGATCAGGTTCGGGTTGGTGATACCATTGAGCGAGGCAAGGGCGGCAACCGTCGTATTGTAGCGCAGCGAGATCCGGAACAGGTTCTCACCACGCTGCACCACATGCGTGGTACCCGAATCTTGCGCGAGGGCTGCCTGCGGATAGACCAGAGCCGGAGCTAACAAGGCCAGCACCAGCAGTCCAAATACAAACCATTTCAAGCGCATCTCGTAAGCTCCTGGGATAGAGTTGTCAGAGTCCTTAATATTGATGATAGTGAAAAACCGGAATTAGACAACTGGAAGAACCTGATAGTTGTACGACAAGGCATAAGCAAAGGCGTGTCCCCTGCGCGTCCACGCCCTGCCGCCGGACTTGCACGGGCGGGGCCGACGCGCTAGAGTTCGCCGCCATCGGCCAGCTTCAATGAAGGAGTGCAGCCGCGATGAAACCCAAACTGACGTTCGTGCAGATCTCTGACTCGCATCTCGGCCCCGCGCCGGATTTTGAAAAACACGGCGTGCGCCCGTTCGACTGCCTGAACCGCGTCGTGACGCTGATCAACGAGTTTCCGGAGCCGCCTGACTTCGTGATCCACACCGGCGACGTGTCGAACGACCGCAGCGCGGAGTCCTATGAATGTGCGGTGGAACTGCTGTCCCGCCTCGAGGTCCCGGTGTACTATGTGAACGGCAACCACGACCGCCCGGCCACGCTGCGCCGCATGATGGACCCCTCCATCGTGGCGCAGGACGACCCGGACGCGCCGCTGTCCTACACCTTCGACCTGAAGGGCGAGCGCTTCGTCGTCCTCGACGCCTTCAGCACCCAGGTCGAGCAGCCGCAGGGCTACCTCACCGAGGACCAGCTCGCCTTCCTGCGGGCCGAAACGGAGTCCGACGGGCCGCCCCTGACGGTGTTCGTGCACTACCCGCCCTTCGCAATGGGATCGCCCTGGCTGGACCGCAACATGCCGATCACGAACGGCGAGGCGCTGCACCGCGCGCTGCTGCCCGCCCGTGACCGGCTGCACGGCGTCTTCGGGGGGCACCTGCACCGCCCCTGCCAGACGATCCGCGACGGGATCAGCTACCGCACCGCCGCCAGCGTGGCGTTCCAATACGCATGGCAGGCGTGGGACGACAAGCCCTATCCCGACCTCAACTACCCGCCGGGCTACACGGTCGTGCGCTACCTCGACGATTACGTGGTGGCGACGGATTACACGTTCTGAGCGCCGGGCCGCCCGGCTTAACATCCGGTGAGAAGGGGCCTGCGCCCCTTGTCCCCGGTGGGACGCCGCGCTAGATTTAGGGCGTCAGGGTTGTGAGGGAGGGTCCACCATGAACCGCCGTTGGCTGACCGGGTGCGCGTTGTTCGGCGTGGCGACCGTCGCCACACTTGGGGCCGCGCTGGTGTTCGGAGCTGTCGTGCTGGCCCCCACTGGTGAGGTGACGGCCATCACGTCCAGGGAGGCAGCCGTACGCCAGCAAGGACCCGATCCGACCGCGACCACTCCGCCGCCGATCCCCACCGCACTGGACCTCGCCCCGGACGCACTCGCCCTGCTCGAAGCGCAGGAGCAGCTTCTCAGCGCGGTGTACGAGCAGATCAGCCCCTCGGTGGTGCACATCACCAGCCGGTCTGCGAGCTTCGACTTCTTCCGGGGCGTGGTGCCACGGGAGGGCACCGGCTCCGGCTTCGTCTACGACACCGCCGGGCACATCGTCACCAACAACCACGTCGTACAGGGGGCGGACCAGATCGAGGTTGTCCTGGTGGATGGGACCGTCCTGCCCGCGACGATCGTCGGCGCCGACAGCTACTACGACCTCGCCGTGATCCACGTGGACCCGGCGCAGCTCAACCTGCCGCCCCTCACCCTGGGCGACGCCGAGGGATTGCGCGTCGGGCAGGGGGTGCTGGCTATCGGCAACCCGTTCGGCCTCGACCGCACACTGACGACGGGCGTGATCAGCGCGCTGGACCGCACGATCGAGTCTGAGGATGGCTCGCTGATCGGCAACGTGATCCAGACCGACGCGGCGATCAACCCCGGCAACTCTGGCGGGCCGCTGCTGAACATCCGGGGCGAGGTGATCGGCGTGAACACGTCGATCTACTCGACGTCCGGCGGCTCGGTCGGCATCGGCTTCGCGGTGCCGATCAGCACCGTGCGGCGCGTCGTGCCCGAACTGATCGCGCGCGGCCGCTACCCACACCCGACCCTGGGCATCTCGACCGCCGAGTTGGGCTATGAGGTCCAGCCATCAGACAGCGGGCCGGAACACGGCCTGCTCGTGATCGAAGTGGCGCGCGGCGGCCCGGCGCATCTGGCGGGGATCCAGCCTGCTGAGGCGCAGCGCCGCATGCGTGGCTGGATCTTTTTCGGCGGCGACATCATCACCGCCATCGACGGCCAGCCGATCACCACGCGCGACGACCTGAACAGATCGGAAGAGCACACGTCTGAACTCCAGTCACGAGATTCCATC
>CAZGLU010000281.1:0-5326 GCA_964526095.1 uncultured Anaerolineaceae bacterium
GCGAGGAGATCTTCCAGATCTTCGGCATCCCGGTCGGCATGTTCAGCGAGAACGCGACCGAGGCCAACGCGCTCGTCGGGGAGCGCGTCTTCATCGAGCGCACGCTGTGGCCCAAGCTGGTCCGCATCGCGGAGAAGATCACGACCGACCTGCTGCCCTTCTACGGCGCGGGCCTGGTCGGGTCGTTCGAGGACATCCGCCCGCACGACCGCGCGCAGACGTTGGAGGAGATCCGCGCCGCGCGGGGCATCCTGACCGTAGACGAGATCCGCGCGCGGTACTTCCAGCTTGGCCCGTCACCCGCATCGAAACGCTGATGGCTCCGGCGCGCACTGGACACAAGTCATGTTCCCAATGGGCGCAGAGTATGCTATACGATAAGTAATCGACCGTCGTAGAGCAGCCTGTCGCGACCTGTCGTCATGGGGAGCCGGCAGCGGAGTCGCAAGTCGTTCAACGGAGGGCCCGCGCGTGTACACTTGGGTTGAGGCTTACTGCGATGTCACACGTGTTTATCTCGTACCAGCGGGAGGATCGGGACTTTGCCTTCCTGTTGAAGACCGAACTGGACCAGGCGGGCTTCGAGACCTGGCTGGACCGGCGCATCTCCGCCGGGGAAAGCTGGATCACCGAGATCGAGCAGGCGCTGAGCCGCGCCTTCGCCCTCGTCGTCGTGCTCACGCCCGGCGCGCTGCGCTCGCGCTACGTCACCTACGAGTGGGCCTTCGCGCTGGGCCGCCGCATCCCCGTCCTGCCCCTGCTGCGCCAGGATATTGACCTGCGCGAGCATCACGAACGGCTGGAGATCATCCAGCACATCGACTTTCGCTACGACTATCGCTGGGATGAGCTGATCGCCCGGCTGGCCGAGGTCCGCGAGATGGTGCGCCTGGACGCCCCCGGGACCGACCTGCCGGAGTTGTACGAGTTGCTCTCCCGGCTCTTTTCGCAGGAGGAGTTCGAGCGCTTCACCGCCATCGACGAGCTGGCGCGCTTGGGCCGCGACGTGGTGCCCGTCCTGTTGCGCTTCACCCGCTCGCGCAGCGCGTGGCGGCGCGAGGGCGCGATCATGGCGCTGGGCGAGATCGGGGACCCGCGCGCCGTGAAGTCGCTGAAGCACGCCCTGTACGACGAACAATGGACGGTACGCCACGCCGCCGCCGAGGCGTTGGAGCGGATCGCCTCCCCGGACGCGGTCTACGCCATTCAGGAATGGGAGAAGACACACTACAGCACCCGGCCCCGCGATATGGACGTGGGCTGACGCGGGACCGGTAACCGCCCCAAAAGTACTAGATACGGGCGCGGGAACCCGATATACAATGAAGCTGTCTCAACGGTGCGTTTATTGTGTGTTAATGTTCTCTGGCGCACAAGGTAAGACAGTGGGTGAAGGGAGACCGTTGAGTTCCAGACAGTACCGGTATTTGTGGCGGGGCAAAGCCGCGAGGCGCGTTAAGCGGCTGGCGGCTTTGTTCCTGGCCCACCGGATCCTACCCCCCACACCCACACAAAAATGAACCGCTCGGCCTATCCCAAGTCGGGAAGCCTGGTCCATCCCCTCCCCCGGTCGATCCCGTACAGTTAAAGCTACCGTCGCGGCACAACCGTCGCGCGGCCTTAACCATCGATCGATTCAGCCTGCCTGACGGGCTGCCGGGGAAAAGGAACAAATTGCGATGCCCCAATCACTGATCGCGCTCTACGAGGACTACGACACCGCCCAGGATATGCTGTCCGAATTGCTCACCGTCGGCGTGCAGCGCGAAGACGTCAACATCCTGACCAACTACGCCAGCCGCGAGTATTCCGCCTACCTTTCCGAGTTGGACCTGGACGACATCGACCGCAACCGGGCCGGTAATGCCGGTGATGAAGACGTGACAGCCGGGGAGGGCGCTGCCGTCGGCGCGATCGCGGGCGGCCTCATCGGGTTGGGCATGGCGCTTATCCCCGGCATCGGGCCGGTGCTGGCCGCCGGGCCGCTGGTCGCTGCCATCACGGGCGGCGTGGTCGGCGCAGCGACCGGCGCCGCAACCGGCGGGCTGGTCGCCGCGCTGGTGGACCTCGATCTGGACGAGGAGGAGGCCGGTGCCTACGCGGAAGGCGTGCGGCGCGGCGGCGCGTTGGTGATCGTCGAGGTCGAGGACGCGCTGGCCGACGAGGTCGAGGACATCATGGAGGAATACGACCCCATCGATATGGAGGAACGCACCGGCCAGTGGCGCACCGCCGGGTGGGCCGGCTTCGACCCCTCGGCACCGGCCTCCGAGCCGACCCGGAGCGGCCAGCGCGATCGTTCGGCGTACGACACGGCGCCCGACGCCTACGACCGGGGCTATACCCGTCCGGAGGGCAGCGCGGAGCCTCACATCAACCCGTCCGTCACCGGCTATAACCAGGACGCCAGCCCCAAATACCAGGCTCAGGCGGGCGGCGCGTCGATCCGGGGCAAGGCACGCAGCCATGATGTGGGCAGCAGCCAGGGCGTCGAGGGCGCCAACCCGGCGGATGCAGACATGGGCGACGTGGCCTACAGCGACCGGTTCGATGTCTACGAGAAGGACCTGCGCCGCCACTACGACACGAACTACGCCGGGACGGGCATCACGTACGAGCGCTACCTGCGCGCCTACCGCTACGGCTACGACCTGAGCCGCGACGATCAATACGAGGGTCGGGAGTGGCGCGAGATCGAGCCGGAGGCCCGCCGCCAGTGGGAGAGCGAGCACGCCGACGCCCCGTGGGACATCTTCGCGGACGCGATCCGGCACATGTGGGGCCAAACCCGCGCCGCGCACCGCTAAGGATTTGCCGTGCAGCCGGGCCTTGCACGTGCCTCTAGGGTTCTTTTCAACCAAAGGTACTTGCAAAGGTACTTGGCAGAACAACGAAAGCGGGGCGCCGATCGTATCGGCGCCCCGCGTCTACAGTTGATCCCCATTCCGAATCTAACCCATTTCGGCCGCTTCGGCCGGGACAAACTCTTCCCCGGTGTACTCAGTCGGGACCTCGAGGTCACCTGCCACGATCTGCGCCGCGAGCGCCTCAATCTCATCCAACACATCTTGAGGGACATGGGGTGCAGTCGCTAAGCGCACCGCCTCTGGCTCTTCCAGCCCAATCTGCACGATCTGACCTGGCTCCCACGTACCGTTCGCAACGTCCTGGGCGGCCAGAAAGCCCGCCATCGAAGAGTTAGCAATCGCTGAGGCGATGAACACGTCAGGCACATCCTCGTACCAGTCGCGCACGTTCCCGATCTGCCAGATCCCCTGTTCCCGTGAAGCTTCGATCACGCCACTGCGCGCCGCGTTGAGCATGGTAAAGATGATATCTGCCCCTTGCGCGATCTGCGCTTCAGCCGTCTGTTTAGCCAGGGACGCATCGTCCTGCGAGCCTGTAAAAGTCGTGAGGAACCGTGCGTCTGGGTTCGTCAGCGCAAGGCCGGCAGCGAAGGCGGCACGCGCTTTCAGCCCTGGGGTTACCTCGATCCCCGAAATGTGTCCCACGACGTCTGTCTCAGTCAGCAACCCGGCAGCAGCACCTGCTAGGAAGGCCGATTGCTCTTGCAGCACCTCGTAGCTGGACAGGTTATCGCCCGTGACATTGCCCTGGACCACAACAAATTTAATGTCAGGGTACTCCGGGGCGACTTGGGCCACAGCCTCTGAGTTCTGCCCGCCGTGCGCGATGATCAAGTCCGGTTCCCCGGCTGCCAGCTCATGCAATGCGGCAACGAGCGAGTCTAGCTCGGGCGCGACGCCGTCAACGTAGCTGATTTCTGCGCCCAACTCTTCTTCGATCCGCAAGAGGCCGTTATATCCCGCCTCCATGAACCCACCATCATCGATCTGGCCCGGCAGCAGCATCGCCACCTGGAGAACACTCTCCTGCCTGGCTTCAACCGTTGCGAATTCCGGCACGCCAGCCTCCCACAGATCCCACTCCGCGATGATGTGATCCGTCACCGCCGACCCGACGCGGTAGGCGTTGACCACTGAGGGGATGAACCCGCCGCTCGACGCCGCCATGGACTCAGCAGGCGTCTGGCCCGGATACGGCTGGTCGAAGTTGCTCGCGGTGCGCAGCACCATGACGCGGTCCAGGTCCACCAGCCCGCGCTCAGCCATGCGCGTCAGCGCGGTGAGCGTCCCGGAATCCTCCATCTCGGTCGTGCAGTAGTTCGCTGCGCCGCCGGTCCACTGCTCCATCCACCACTGCGCCCAGTCGCTCAACAGCGCGCCATGCCAGTACGTGCTGGCAGCCAGCGTATCGCAGCGCAGCACACTCGGCGGCTCCGAGGCGGGCGTGCCCGCCGGGTAGTTGGCCCGATATTCCGCGGCCTGCTCGCTGTCCAACAGTTCGACGTCCTGGGACAGGGTGAACGCCCAGTCGACCAGCGCTGGGTTCAACCGGAACACCTCATTGCCGTAGGCTGAACCATCCTCGCACCACGGATCGTCGCAGCCCAGGCGGAAGTACGGGTAATCCCAGTCCTCCGGCATCTCGCGGGCGTCGTACTCATGCGCCAGGTCGCCATCGACGACCCAGTCCGCCCACGCCGCCGAGCCGAGCGTGCCGTCCGCCGGGTCAATGCCCGCGATGCCGGCCACCAGAATATAGCTCCGCGACAGGTCGAACTGGCCGCTCATGCCCACCGCCATCAGCGTGGCGACCGCGTTCGCCGTGCCGACGTTGGTCACGACGAGACACAGGTCGTCGGCGTTGCAGTAGACGGGCGAGTAGCTACCGGGGACCTCGATCACCTCGTCCAGCGCCTCACCCTCGATCCACGACTGCGCCTCGCCGGGCGTGTCGCCGGTTGGGTCCCCGACTTCAAACATGGACACAACCAGCACCTTCACCGGCCGGGGCGCATCCGCCTGCGCGCTCGCCTCGCGCGCCGCGACGGGCGCGACCAGGACTAGCGCCGCCAACAATAGAATGCCGCCGATCCGCGTAAGGTTTGTATGACGCATCACACAATCCTCCCCTTAATGAAACGGGCCTTAACCACAGTGTAGCATAGGACATAGCCCGCGCTGATTGGTGAATCGCACGAAATCACCCCCCGGTGCGCCCCGCCGACTTATGCTAAGATTACCGCAGCGCAGCGGGCCATCAGCGCGGGCCGCACCCCCAAGGAGTGCCACACATGACGCAGATCTTCATCTCGTATAAACACGATGATGGTGACTTTGCCGAACTGCTCAAGGGGAAGATCGAGCGGGCGGGCTTCAACGCCTGGCTGGACGAAAACATCCAGGCGGGCGAGGAAGATCGGAAGAGCGTCGTGTAGGGAAAGAGTGTAGGATAGGGTGGT
>CAZGLU010000282.1:0-5308 GCA_964526095.1 uncultured Anaerolineaceae bacterium
CACGGGGCCGCTGGTGGAGGCCATCTCGCCGGCCACCTGCAGGAGCAGCGTGCTCTTGCCGATGCCGGGGTCGCCGCCCAGAAGCACCAGGCTGCCCGGCACCATCCCGCCGCCGAGCACGCGCGCGAACTCGGCCATCGACATCGGCAGCCGGTCCACGGCCTCGGCCTCGATTTCGGTGAGGCGCTGCGGTACAGAATCGGGGCTGACGCTCGCGGCGGCGCGGGCAGCGGCGGAAGGCTTCTCCACCACGACCTCGACCATCGTGTTGTACTCGCCGCACTGCGGGCACCGGCCCATCATGCGCGGGGAGGTGCGCCCGCAGTTCTGGCACACGTATTCGGTGCGGGTTTTTGCCATAGGGAAACCCCTCACCCCCGCCAACGTTTGGCCGGCGCGCCCTCTCCCACAAGGGGCGAGCGAAAAGGGCCGGCCATGCCGCGCTCTACTCGCCCTCGTCCTCGACCGGGACCAGTTCGAGCGTTGGCAGGCGGTTCTCGGCGCGGATGCGCTGCTCGATCTCAAAGGCCATCGCCGGGTTGGCGCGCAGGAACTGCTTGGCGTTCTCACGGCCCTGGCCGAGCAGCTCGTCGTTGTAGCGGTAGAACGCGGGGGGGTTGTCGATGATGCCCAGCTCCGCCCCCAGGTCGAGCAGGTCGCCGGTCTTGCTGATGCCCTCGTCGTGCATCATGTCGAACTCCGCCTCGCGGAACGGCGGCGCGACCTTGTTCTTGGTCACGCGCACGCGCGTCCGGTTGCCGACCGCCTGCCCGCTCAGCTTGATCGTCTGCACGCGGCGCACGTCGAGGCGCACGCTCGCGTAGAACCGCAGCGCGCGCCCACCCGACGTGGTCTCCGGGTTGCCGAACATCACCCCGATCTTCTCGCGCAACTGGTTGGTGAAGATCATCGCCGTGTTGGACTGCTTGATCGCGCCGGAGAGCTTGCGCAGCGCCTGGCTCATCAGGCGGGCCTGCAAGCCGACGTGGCTATCGCCCATCTCGCCCTCAAGCTCGGCGCGCGGCACCAGCGCCGCGACGCTGTCCAGCACGATCACGTCCAGCGCCCCGCTGCGCACCAGCGCCTCGGCGATCTCCAACGCCTGCTCGGCGGTGTCGGGCTGCGAGATGTACAGGTTATCGACGTCAACGCCGATGCGGGCCGCATAGCGCGGGTCGAGCGCGTGCTCCATGTCGATGAACGCGCAGATCCCACCGCGCTTCTGCGCCTCGGCGATCGTATGCAGGCAGAGCGTCGTCTTACCCGCGCTCTCCGGGCCGTAGATCTCCACCACGCGCCCGCGCGGCAACCCGCCCACCCCCAGGGCGATATCGGCCGCCAGGGAGCCGGTAGAGATAGCCTCCACATGCAGTTGCACGGCGTCCCCCAGGCGCACGATCGCGCCGTCCCCGAACCGCTTGGTGAGGTCGGCTAGTGCAGCTTCCAACGCCTTGTCACGGCCCTTTTCAACCATTCCGTTATGTCCTCTGTGTCGTGTCGGGTGGGAAGTCACGTATGTGCTGAGTTTACTCCGCGCCCGGCAAGTCTGCCACCCCAAGACCTTAAATTTAGCCCCTAATGGCGAGGCGGAACCGGCTCCACCAGGGCCGCCGGAGCGCCGGGTTGGACCTCCCGCGCGGGGGCCGTTATAATCGCGCGGCAGCACAGAGGCAGCGCGGAGCGCGAAGGATAGGTACATGACACACGCACTGATCACCGGCGGCGCCGGGTTCATCGGCAGCCATCTGGCGGAGAAGCTGTTAGCCGAGGGGCAGACCGTCACCGTCATCGACAACCTCTCGACGGGGCAGTTCGACAACATCGCGCACCTGACCGGGCACCCGCGCTTCCGCTACGCCATCGAGGACATCCGCCACGCCGCCGTGATGGACCGACTGGTGAGCGAGTGCGACGTGATCTACCACCTGGCAGCAGCGGTCGGCGTCTTTGCGATCGTGCACAGCCCGATCGACACGATCGAGATCAACGTGGGCGGCACGGAGGTCGTGCTGCGCACGGCACGCCGCTACCGCAGGCAGGTGTTGATCGCCTCCACATCCGAGGTGTATGGCAAGGGCGTGCGCGTGCCCTTCAACGAGGACGACGACCGCATCCTCGGCCCGACGACCAAGAGCCGGTGGAGCTACGCCGCCTCCAAGGAACTGGACGAGTTCCTGGGCCTGGCCTATCACAAGGCGGTCGGGCTGCCGGTGACGATCTTCCGGCTGTTCAACACGGTCGGGCCGCGACAGGTAGGCAGCTACGGCATGGTCGTGCCGCGCTTCGTGCGCTGGGCGCTGGCCGGGGAGCCGATCCAGATCTACGGCGATGGGCAGCAGAGCCGCTGCTTCGCCAACGTGCACGACGTCGTGAACGCGATCGCCGCGTTGGGCGCCAGCCCGCAGGCCAACGGCGAGGTATACAACATCGGGACGGACCGCGAGGTCACGATCAACGAGCTGGCGCAGGTGGTCAAGCAGCGCACCGGCAGCGCCTCGGAGATCGTCTACGTGCCCTACGAGGAAGCCTACGAGGCCGGTTTTGAGGACATGCGCCGCCGCGTGCCGGACATCAGCAAGATCAAGGCGGCGGTGGGCTGGGAGCCAACCACGTCGCTCGAGCAGACGATCGACCAGATCATCGACTACTTCCGCAGCCACCCCGACCAGCAGGACAAGCTCAAGACCGGCGCGATGAAGGCGGTCTAGCGCGCGCCGGTCCTCTCATGTGTTAACATGCAGAGCGCTCGGCATACTGGGCGCTCTGCTTCTATTTCGTAGACGGATGCGCTTTCGTTGCCGCTTTGCGCAACATTTCTTGTACTTCCTCAATACTGTATGGCGGCGTGCGGCGGTGGATAATCGCATGGCAGTTGGGGCAGACAGGCCGCAAATCCTTTATGGGATCCACCTCATAGGTTTCACGAATCTCTGCAAGGGGTTTGAGGTGGTGGACATGGATATATCCCCTACCCACTTCACCGTAAACGTCGCCTAAGTCAGTTTTGCAGACGTAACAGCGTGCCGTGTATTTGTCTATGCACTGACGGCGGGCTTTGGCATTGCGTTCATAGGCATTCACTTGCACATGGCGAATAGTTCCCTCAGTGAAAGTAGCCTGTGCACAGATCTCGTCAGGCAAAGCACTATCCGTTTTGGCAACCAAGCCGAGTTCTTCCAGTGCCTGAGCTAGACCCGGGTACATTGTCCACAAATAACCTTCTGGACTACCCCTACCGGAAGAAAGGTAACTGAACCAAGCTGGGCTTCCATCAATATGACGAACTTGCGTTTCTTTAAGTTTTGCCAATCCCACCTCTGCCAGCAGGCGCCCTAACCCGCCATACCATCTATTGATAGGTTGGTAATGATCATATCCGAGCAACTGAGCTAACTGGCCTGCTGTTACCGTTCGCTCCGGTGCAGCATACTGCGCGCGCAGCATTTCGTAATGAACAGGGCGCATGCGATCACGGGCTATCTCTAATACGGGTATATAGTCCTTGGCTGAGAACATAGCTTGCCCTCGCTTGTCGCTATATCAATGATTTATTACTTTTATCGTAATACGATTGCTTTTTAGGCGCTAATGTGAAGTGAGTTGATTCGCCCAACATGAAAAAGCCCCGGTTTGTACCGGGGCCTCCAAGCAATCTCTCGCTGCGCCGCGTCAATTCAGCTTGATGCGCCGCAGGCGTAGGCTGTTGCCGATCACGAACACGTCGCTGAGCGCCATCGCCGCCGCGGCCAGGATCGGGTGCAGGTGGCGCAGGATCTCGGGCGCCCACTCGAACGGCGCGAGCACACCCGCCGCGACCGGGATCAGCACGACGTTGTACGCGAAGGCCCAGAACAGGTTCTCCTTAATGCCGCGCACCGTCCTTTTGCTCAGGCGGATGGCGCGCGCCACGCCGCGCACGTCGCCGCTGATCAGCGTCACGTCGGCGGCCTCCATCGCTACGTCGGTGCCCGTGCCGATGGCGATCCCGACGTCCGCCTGGGCCAACGCGGGCGCGTCGTTGATGCCGTCGCCCACCATGCCGACGAGGTAGCCCTCGTCCTGAAGCTGTTTGACGTAGGCGGCCTTGTCACCCGGCTTGACCTCGGCAAACACGCGGTCGATGCCCGTCTCGCGGGCGATGGCCTCGGCGGTGGCGTGGTTGTCGCCGGTCATCATCACCACGGTCAGGCCCATCTCGTGCAGATGCTGCACCGCCTCGACCGAGCCATCCTTGATCGTATCGGCCACCGCGATCACGCCGCTGGCCTGCCCGTCCACCGCGACCCACATGGCGGTTTTGGCCTCAGCCTGCAAGCGCTGCGCCTCGGCCTCGAGGCCGTTGAGATGCACGCCCTCAGCGGACATCAGCGCGAAGTTGCCCAGCAGCACGGCCCGCCCGTCGATCTCGGCGCGCACGCCCTGCCCCGCGATCGCCTGAAAGCTGTCCGGCGTGGCAAGGGGCAGGTCCCGCTCGCCCGCCGCGCGCACGATGGCCTCACCGAGCGGGTGCTCGCTGCGACGCTCGGCGGCGGCGGCCAGCGCGAGCAGCCCTCGCTCGTCCAAAGGCGCGTCGTGGCTCACCACGATATCGGTCACACTCGGCTCGCCGCGCGTCAGCGTGCCGGTCTTGTCCAGCACGACGGCGGTCAGCGCCTGGGCGCGCTCCAGCGATTCGCTGTTCTTGAACAGGATGCCGTTCTCCGCGCCCTTGCCCATGCCGACGATGATCGCGGTCGGCGTGGCGAGGCCCATCGCACAGGGGCAGGCGATCACCAACACGGCGATCGTACGCACGAGCGAGGCGGTGAAGTCGCCGGTGCCGATCATCCACACCGCGAACGTCAGGGCCGCGATCGACACGACCGCCGGGACGAAGATCGCGGAGATCTGGTCCGCGAGGCGCTGGATCGGGGCCTTGCTGCCCTGCGCCTGCTCCACCAGCCGGACGATCTGCGCGAGCGCCGTCTCGCGGCCAACGCGCGTCGCCTCGAAGACCAGGGTGCCCTGCTTATTGATCGTCGCGCCGATGACCGTGTCGCCAGGGGACTTATCCACCGGCAGGCTTTCGCCGGTGATCATGCTTTCGTCCACGGCGCTCTGGCCGTCGAGCACGGTCCCGTCAACCGGGATCTTCTCGCCGGGGCGCACGATCACGTGATCCCCGACGCGCACCTGCTCGACGGGCACGTCGATCTCGGCCCCGTCACGCAGCACGCGGGCGGTCTTGGCGCGCAGGCCCATCAGCTCCTTGATCGCGCGGCTGAGATCGGAAGAGCACACGTCTGAACTCCAGTCACGAGATTCCATC
>CAZGLU010000283.1:0-5283 GCA_964526095.1 uncultured Anaerolineaceae bacterium
CATACGCTATGGAATCTCGTGACTGGAGTTCAGACGTGTGCTCTTCCGATCTCAGTGGCGGTACTTTTCGGCGCTGATGATGTTCTGGCCTCGTGCGGCGTTTTCCTGAAGGCGCTTGGCGAGGTTGATTGTGTCCCCCAGCGCCGTGAAGTCACGGCGGCTTGCGCTGCCAACGTTGCCGAGCGTCGCGATGCCCGTATGGATCCCGATCCGGCAGTATGCGGACGGCGGCTCGCCAAGCTGCGCCGTGAGCGCCGGGTATTCCTCGACCAGCCGCAGCGCCGCCTGGACCGCCAGCCACGCGTGCTGCGCGTGGGGGTTCAGTTGCGTGTTGAACAGGCCCATGATCTCGCTGCCCATGAATTTGTCGATGATGCCCGCCTGGTGGTGGATCACCTCCGCCCCCAGCGTCAGGTAAAGGTTCACGCGCTCCATCAGTTCGTGCGGGCGCAGGCCGGGGTCGAACGAGTCAAACGGGCGCGTATCCACGAACATCACCGTGATCACGCGCCGCTCACCGCCAAGCCCCAGGCTGTCCAGGCTTTGGATGTTGTCGATCATGGCCGGCGGCAGGTAGCGCCGCACGACGTCCAGCGTCGCGTCGCGCCGCTTCACTTCCGTCAGATCCTCAACCACGATCGCCGCGCCCTCCGTCCGCCCTTCGTTCTGGAGCGGCGTCAGCTTCAGGCTGAGCCACACGCTGCCCCGCGTCGGCAACGCGGACTCGACCTCGACGATCTCCTGTGTGTTCTGCGTGTGGACGCGAGCCAGGGCGTCCTCCAGGTAGCCGTACAGCACGGGCAGCGCCTCCGGCAGCGGGCAGCCCAGCGCCTCCTCACGCGGGAGGCCGAGGATCCGCTCGGCGGCCAGGTTGTACGTCGTGATAGTGTTGTCCGTATCCGTCGTGATCACGCCGCTCGCGATCGAGGCGAAGACGTTATCCAGCAGCACCTTGATCTCGGTGTTCTCGGCCAGGGCCATCTGCACCTGGCGGAACAGGCGCGCGTTCTCGATCGCGATCGCCGCCTGGTTGGCGAAAGCAACCAGCAGTTGCAGCTCCTGCTCCCCGAACAGGCCATCGACCACGCGGTTATCGGCGTACACCACCCCGGTCACCTCGCCTTTGACCAGCAGCGGCACGCACAGAATCGAGCGCAGCGCGTGGAGCATGACGCTCTGCTGGCTGCTGAAGCGCGGGTCCGCTTGGGCGTTCGTCGTGACGACCGGCTGCCCGGTCGCCGCGACCTCCTCCACGACCGTCCGGCTGACGATGAACCCGCCCTCGTCGATCGTCTCGCGGTCCAGGTTGCGCGCCACACGGAATTCCATCTGCCCCGTCGCCGGGTCGCGCAGCACGATATAGCCGCGCTCGGCCCGCGTCAGCGCGATCACCTTGTCCATTACTTCGTTGAGGACCTGGTTGAGGTCCAGCGAGGAGTTCAGCAGCGCGGTCGTTTCAGCCAGCGCGCGCAGTTGGTCGAGTTCGACTGACGTCGCCGTGATCTGCGGCGCGAGGCCCTCCAGGTCCGTACGGATGCTGTGCAGGATGCTCAACGTACCCGGTGGCAGCGTGATGCCGTACGGCCGCAGCCGGTCGCGCTGCGCGCGTAGCAGGTCGATCATCTCCGCGGTGGCGCTGAACAACCACTCCAGTTCAGCGCTAATTGGCGGCCTGCCGTTCGCCTCAACCATTCCGCTTATCCCCGACCGTCGCCGTAACGTTTGTGTGGCAGGTCAGCTCTGCTGCTACCCTGTCGGCCTGTCAGGCGCCCTGCCCGGACGGGCAAGGTAACCCATCCGGGCAGTTCGAACGTCCGCCCATTATACCTGCCAGAGGGGCCTCGGCAACAGCCCGGCCCGCCGGGACGTACGCGCACGCGACGCCCATCCTCCTGGCTCAAAACCGGGATCAGCCGTATAATAGCGAATGAACATACGCTCGGTGACGGGAAGGGTGAGGGTCGGTGCTTACAGAGCCGTTCTCTCGCCGTTCACCATCGTGCTTCGGTTCTTTGCAAAAACCTTATGTGAGGAGAAAGTAAAATGTCACGACGCCTTGTAACGTTAGGTGTGGCTTTGACCATGATCCTGCTCATGGTCGCGCCGACGCTGGCTCAGGATGACCTGAGCGGCGAACTGGAGATCTTTTCGTGGTGGGCCGGTGACGAAGGCCCGGCGCTGGAAGCCCTCATTGAGGAGTTCTCCACGCTGTACCCCAACGTTGAAGTGATTAACGCCACCGTCACCGGCGGCTCCGGTGTGAACGCCCGCGCGGTCCTTAAGACCCGCATGCTGGGCGGCGACCCGCCCGACTCGTTCCAGGTCCACGCCGGGCAGGAACTGATCGGCACCTGGGTCGTGGCCGACCGCATGGAAGACCTGACCTTCCTCTATGAGGAAGAGGGTTGGGCCGATGTGTTCCCCGAGGGCCTGATGGACCTGCTGAGCACCGACGAGGGCATCTGGTCGGTCCCGGTGAACATCCACCGCTCGAACGTGATGTGGTACATCCCGGCCAACCTGGAGGAGTGGGGTGTTGAGGTCCCGGCCACCTGGGACGAGTTCCTGGCGAGCTGCCCGACGCTTCAGGACCAGGGCGTGACCCCGCTCTCGGTCGGTGAGAACTGGACCGTCAACCACCTGTGGGAAAGCGTCGCCCTGTCTGAGCTTGGCGCCGAGGGCTGGAACGCGCTATGGGCTGGCGAACTGCCCTGGACCGATCCGAGCGTCGTCGCGACCTGGGAGAAGTTCGGCGAGATCCTCGACTGCACGAACGTCGATGAGGATGCCGCCACCCTCTCGTGGCAGCAGGCGACCGATAAGGTCGTCAACGGCGAGGCCGCCTTCAACATCATGGGCGACTGGGCCGCGGGCTACATGGTGACGACGCTGGGCCTCGAGCCGGGTGAAGGCTTCGGCTGGGCGCCCTCGCCGGGCACCGATGGCATCTTCATGATGCTCTCGGACTCCTTCGGCCTGCCGCTGGACGCGCCGAACCGCGACAACACGATCGCGTGGCTCCGTCTGCTCGGCTCTCGCGAGGGCCAGGACATCTTCAACCCGCTCAAGGGTTCCATCGCCGCCCGCCTCGACTCGGACCTGAGCCTGTACAACGCTTACCTCCAGTCGGCTGCGGAAGACTGGCAGACGAATGAGGTCGTCGGCAGCCTCGCCCACGGCGCGGTCGCCAACGAGCGCTTCAGCGGCGAGTTCGGCACGGTCATGGAGATCTTCCTTGGCTCGCGCAATGCGACCGCCGCCTCGAACGCTGCGCAGGTCGTGTGCGTCCAGGCCGGTATCTGCCAATAATGTCTTGACGCGAGGGCAGGCACACGCTGCGCCCCGCGCATAACCGAGCGTTCAAGGGCCTCTGTACGCAGTGCGGGCAGAGGCCCTATACCACTCGGCGCACAAATTAAATCTTTCGGCTCGCGGAGCGACATCCCATGGCAACCATAACTCGACAGACACCTTCCTGGTGGTCTCGTGCCCGGTCGTCCGTGGCGCGCCTCGATCGTGAGCACCTCTTTGCGCTGCTGACGATCATGCCCTCGATCATCCTGCTTGCCGTCTTCGTCTACGGCTTCATCGGGCAGACGTTCTACTGGTCGCTGACCGACTGGCGCGGCGTTCAGACCGACGCCACCAAGACGTATATCGGGGTGCGGAACTATCGGGAGTTATTTACGGAGTTCGGATCGATTGAGCCGCGCTTTCGGCTCGGCCTGATCAACACTTTTTTCTTTACGGCCGTCTTCCTCATCGGTTGCCTGGTGCTGGGCTTCCTGCTGGCCGTCTTGCTCGACCAGAACATCAAGGGCGAGGGTGTGTTCAGGACGATCTTCCTGTTTCCTATGGCCTTGTCCTTCGCCGTCACGGGTACCATCTGGCGCTGGTTGTTCCATCCCCAGGGCGGCATCAACGCCCTGCCCACCGTCTTTGGTGCGGATCGGCTCTCGTTCCAGTGGCTCAACAACCGGCAGGTGCTCACATTTAACTGGCATGAGGTCCCCTACCCGCTCACCATCCTGATCGTGCTCGGCCTGCTGGCCTACCTCTGGGCGCAGATCTCCCGCCGCAACTACCTGCGTGCGGTGTTCTTCGGCGTGCCCACGGCGATCTTTCTGCTGTGGATCGTGGCGGACTTCGTCACCTGGGATCCGGCCCGCGAGGCGGAATTGATGCACGGCATCTTCCAATGGGCGGACATGCTGGAGTACCTGTCGGCCACACTGGTCATCCTGCTGTGCCTGGGCACGGCACAACTCCTATGGAACGGCCACCGGCGCACGGCGCTGTGGCTCGGCATCCCCGCCGTCTTGCTGGTGATCTGGTACTTCACCGGCGGCCCGGACCGCCTGCCCCACCTGCGCATCCCGGAGGCGGAGCTGCCCTACGGCTTCAACCTGGCGCTCGTGGGCGTGATCGTCGCCGCCGTGTGGCAGCTTTCCGGCTACACAATGGCGATGTACCTGGCCGGGATTCGCGGTGTCTCCGACGAACTGCGTGAGGCCGCCCGCGTGGATGGCTGCACCGAGGTCCAGGTTTACACGAAAATCATCCTGCCGCTGCTCAAACCGATCACGTTGAGCGCCGCCATCGTGCTCGGCCACATCTCGCTCAAGATCTTCGACCTGATCTTCGCCATGACCGGCCCGGACTACCTGCCGGTCACGGTGCCGGGCGTGCAGGTGTATTCGATGTTCCGCAGCAACGAGTTCGCCAAGGGCAGCGCCATCGCCATCGTGCTGCTCGTCATGGTCGCGGTGATCATCGTGCCCTACCTGGCGACCTCCCTGCGCAGCGAGCACGAACTTTAAGGGGCCAGCCATGTACACCGAGATCATCTCCTGGGTCATCTTCGGACTGCTGGTCGGCAGCTTCGGCACCTACCTGCTCTACACCTACTTTGGCCGTGAGGACCACCAGAAGGGCGCGCTGCTCGGCGCGGCTGTCGGCGCGGTTGGCGGCCCGGTCCTGCTGCTGCCGCTGTGGGCATACCTCTACGTGCAGAACACCCGCGCCATACAGATCGCCGGGGCCGGTGCGGTCCTTGGGCGGGCAGCGTTCGTGCCGCGCGTGCCACCGCCGACGCTGGGCGACCGCCTGCGCGCCGCCGGGATCGACCTGGGCCGCGTCTGGCGCGTGCTCGTCTATGTGATCCTGATCGTCCTGGCCATAGGCTACCTGCTGCCGATGTACACCGTCGTCACCACCAGCCTCAAGACGCCCGACGAGGCAGGCCAGCTCAACCGCGTGTGGGAGCTTCCGACGAAGGTCAAC
>CAZGLU010000284.1:0-394 GCA_964526095.1 uncultured Anaerolineaceae bacterium
ACACCCTATCCTACACTCTTTCCCTACACGACGCTCTTCCGATCTGGTTGCGGCTGATGACGATGTCGGTGGGATGCTGGATCAGCAGATCGAGCGGCGTGCCGTCCTCGCTGTAGATCTCGCCATACAACGGGTAGCGCTCCGGGTCCACGATGTAGGGGATGGTCAGCGGGTTGAGGATCCCCGTGCGCAGGTTGGTCACCAGCAGGCCGGAGTTGCCCTCGACGGAATGGCGATAGGTCAGGATGATCTCGCCGGGGTAGTTCTCGTCGATCCACGCCTGGACGCGGCGCACGGCGGTCAGGCGGAAGGACTCCTGCGGCGACACCAGCCCTTCGGCGCGGGCCTGCTCCACGAGCTGCGGGGGCGTGCTGGGGCGCGGCTGTGGCAGCAC
>CAZGLU010000284.1:404-5274 GCA_964526095.1 uncultured Anaerolineaceae bacterium
TGTTGCTTTCTTGCAGGTTGACCGTGAAGGTGTCGCGGATCATCTGGCCGATGGTCTGCATCGCCACCACAGCCGCTACCCCGGCGGCGATGCACAGCAGGCCGAAGACCGTCTGCCGCCCGTTGACCCTCAGATTGGTGATGGAGTAGATGATGTAGAAGCGCAGCTTTTGCAGCCGGTGCACGCCTGAGTCTCTTTAGCCTAAGGTGGACACGATCCGCCTTTCTCGCTCAGAATATAACACAAGGACCACACGCTTCCCGTTCGCTCACTCCCACTCGATCGTGGCCGGTGGCTTGGTGGAGATGTCGTACAGCACGCGGTTGACCCCCGGCACCTCGTTGACGATCCGGCTGCTGACCCGCGCCAGCACGTCGTCGGGCAGCCGCGCCCAGTCGGCGGTCATGAAGTCGGTGGTGGTCACGGCCCGCAGCGCGATCACCTCGTCGTAGGTGCGGCTGTCGCCCATCACGCCCACGCTGCGCACCGGCAGCAGGACCGCGAACGCCTGCGCGATGGATTCCGTCAGCCCGGCGGCGTCCAGCTCCGCCAGGAAGATCGCGTCCGCCGCCCGCAGGCGCTCCAGGCGCTCCCACGTCACCTCGCCCACGCAGCGCACGGCCAGCCCTGGGCCGGGGAACGGCTGGCGCTTCACGATCGCGTCCGGCAGGCCGAGCAACGACCCCACCGCGCGGACCTCGTCCTTAAACAACTCGCGCAGCGGCTCGACCAGCCGTCCCTTGAGGTGCTCCGGCAGCCCGCCGACGTTATGGTGCGACTTGATGCGCGCCGCACCGGGGCGCCCCGTGCCCGCGCTCTCGATCACGTCGGGGTAGATCGTGCCCTGTGCCAGCCAGTCGAGGCGGCCCAGGCGCGCGGCCTCGCGCTCGAAGACGTCCGCGAACGTCTGCCCCACGATCAGGCGCTTGCGCTCCGGGTCCTGCACGCCGCGCAGCGGCTCCAGGAATTCCTCGGTGGCGTCCACGGCGACGAGGTTCCAGCCCAGCCGCCGCCCCGCCTCGACCACCAGCTCCGGCTCGCCCTGGCGCAGCATCCCGTGATTGACGAACACGGCGACCAGTTGCTCGCCCACCGCGCGGTGGATCAGCGCGCCCGCCACCGCCGAATCGACGCCGCCGCTCATGCCCAGCAGCACGCGCCCTTCGCCCACCTGCGCCCGGATCGCCGCCACACTCTGCTCGATCACATGCTGGGGAGTCCAGTTGGCGGGCGCGTTACACACCCCCAGCACGAAGTTGCGCAGCATCTCGACGCCGTGCGCGGTGTGGACCACCTCCGGGTGAAACTGCACGCCGTACAGCCTGCGCGCCGGATCCCCGACCGCCGCGTATGGCGCCCCGTCCGACGCGGCCAGCGGCTCGAAACCGGCGGCTGGCTGCTCGATGCGGTCGCCGTGGCTCATCCACACCGTCTGCTGGCCCGCAAGCCCGTCGAACAGCCCCGCCGGGCGAGCGATCCGCACCGTCGTTTTGCCGAACTCCCGGCTCGTCCCCGGCGCGACGCGCCCGCCGAGCGTGGCGGTCAAAAGCTGCATCCCGTAACAGATGCCGAGCACCGGGACGCCCGCCTTCAACACCCACGGCGGCAGCGATGGCGCATCCGGGTCGTAGACGCTCGACGCCCCGCCGGAAAGGATCACGCCGCTGAAGCCCGGCACGGCGGCCTGTGCCTCCGCGAGGGACGCAGTGTAGGGCAGCAGCGCGGCATAGACGTGCAGCTCGCGCACGCGCCGCGCGATCAACTGCGCCGTCTGGGAGCCGTAATCCAGGATGACAATGCCGCCGGACTCAGGCATCATGGGGGATCTCCGGCTCGATGGGCATCTCGTCGGCGAACACCACGCGCTCCTCGTCCAGGTAGGTGATCGACACCAGCGCCTCGACCGGTACGCCGTAGCGCGCGGTGATCTCGCTGCGGCCCACCTCGAAGCTCTTTTCGACCACGACCGCCACCCCGACCAGCTCGCATTTCGCCTCGCGCACCATGCGCGCCAGGGCCAGCAGCGTCTTGCCGGACGCGAGGAAGTCGTCCACCACGAGGACGCGCTCACCGGCGGGCAGGTACTCCGCCGCGACCATGAGGTTCGTCTCGCCGCCCTTGGTGTGGCTCGGCGCGGTCTCCAGGAAGATCGGCCCGTACATCGTCACCGGCTTGTGCTTGCGGGCGTACACCACCGGCACATTGAGGGCCAGTGCGGCCATCAGCGCCGGGGCGATGCCCGACACCTCCGCGGTGAGGATGCGCGTCGGGTTCAGGTGGCGGAAGCGCGCGGCGATCTCCTCGCCCATCGCTTTGATCAGATTCGGGTCCATCTGGTGATTCAGGATGCCATCGATCTTCAGGATGCCATCCCCCAGGTAGACCCCTTCGGCGCGGATACGCTCTTTTAAGGCTTGCACGTTCCCTCCTTGTGCCTATCCCTGGCACGCTGCGGGCTGTCGCCCTGCACCCTGTTTGACAAGGGAAAATCCAATTTCAAAAAAGGCCCCAACAGAAACACGTATTTTGAGGGAACGCTTATATAGGGAATGTTATATAAAGCGAGCCCTCCACAGTGACGGTAGAGGACTCGACGACATGCTCGGTGTGTGGCGTGCGTCCCTAATGCTTCTCGAACGCCGTGCCCAGGGCGCGCGGGGGCGCGGCCCGCACGAAGCGCCGCATCGTCGGCTGGAAGCGGGCGGGCGTGTAGCGTACCAGATGCTCCAACACGCCGCTCGTCGCAAAGATCAGCGTCAGGATCATCAGGAACCACGGCAACATGTTGATGATCTGCGTCGGCAGGCTGATCACGTTCGACGCTTGCAGGTCGATGGCGATCGAGCGCAGGCCAACGATCAGGTAGGCGCCCAGCGCGATCCGCCACGGGATCCACAGCCCGAAGATCACGATCGCCAGCGCGATCCAGCCCTCGCCCGCAAGATCCTCCTTCCACCCGAGCTTGACCGACAGCGAATAGGTCGCCCCGGCCAGCCCGACCAGCGAGCCGCCGACCAGCGTGTACAGGTAGCGCAGGCGGTTGACCGGCTTACCACGCACGAACGCCGCCTCGGGCTGCTCGCCGATGCTGCGCAGGGTCAGCCCGGGGCGCGTGCGGTAAATGTACCACGTCATCAGCACGATCAGGATCAGGCTGAAGTAGATCAGCACGTTGTGGCGGAACAGCATCGGGCCGAGCAGGGGGATGTCCTCCAGCAGCGGGATCGGTGTGGTCGGGATCTCCCGGCCCGGCTGGTTGAAGTGCGGCTTGCCCAGGAAGATCGCCAGGTCCGCGCCCAGGATGGTCAGCACGAAGCCGACTGCTACCTGGTTCAGCCGGAGCGCGATGCTCGAAAAGACCACGATGAACGCCATCGCCGCCCCGACGATCATCGCCGCCAGGATGGCCTGGATCAGGCTGCCCGTTTCACGCGCGATGACGTGCGCGGTCATTGCCGCAAGCATGATCGTGCCGTCCAGCGAGAGGTTGATCACGCCCGCGCGCTCGGTGATCAGCTCGCCCTGTGCGGCGATCACGATCGGTGCGGCGGCGCGAACGATGCCGCGCAGCGTGCTCGTCAAACCATCCATTCGGGTGCTGTCCTCACGTTTCGCATCAACATTAATTTCCGGTCCGTCACACGCTTACTGGTCCCGCAGGGCCAGCCGCACCACGACCTCACCCTCCTGGATCGCCCCGGTGCGCTGGAAGCCGAGGCTGGTGTACAGCGCCTCCGCCCCGGCGTTGTCCGGCTCGAAGCTGAGCAGGATCTGCGTCGCCTGCGGGTTGGCCCGCGCTTGCGCGATGAACGCCTCCATCGCGGCGCGGCCATAGCCGTTGCCCTGGTAGCGTGCGTCGATCATCAGCCGCACGAGCCAGATCGTGCCCGGCTCGTCGTCCGGCTCCTCCGGCGCCCACATCAGGAAGCCGACCAGCGTATCCCTGGCGTAGATCGCCTGCGGCACAAGCTCCGGATAGAACTTCGACTCCGCCAGCGACACGGCGTTCGGCGCGACGAAATGGCGTTGGTCCTCACGCGGCTGGAGCCGGATGCAGGCCATGAAATTGTCCCGCGTGACGTCCTCAAACCGGATGCTCATCGCGCCGTCTTTCTTTCTACTCGTCCTCGTCCTGAACAGGCCGCTGGAACGTGACCATCACCTCCTTGGGTGAAATCCATTCCATGTCGATGACCTGCCAGTTTTTGCAGGCATACTCGTTCAACTGCTGCGTAATGGACTTGCCAGCCCACTCCAGCGCATCGGCCTCGCTGACGGCCTCCGGGAAATCAAGCAAGCCCGAGATGAAGATCGTCAGGTATTCCCAGCGCGGCATAGGTTCCTCACGTGCGATCGATCTCATCCTCCGTGGCGGGCTGAACCTGGCGCGGCGGGAAGTAGCGGTTGCGCACGCCGAACGCCAGCACGACCATCAGCACGACGGTGCTTTGGAGCACCCGCACCAGCGAGCGGTCGAGTTCCAGGTCGTGGTTCCACAGGAACCCGTTTTCGATGCTCTGCCCGCCCTTAGAGAGCATGGCGAACACGAACGACACGAATGGGACCAGGATGGTAGACATCGACGCCAGGAGCACGACCAGGATCGCCAGGAAGCCGATCCCGCCCGCGGGCGTCGCCGTGAGCTTGTTCACGTCGGGCGCCAGCACGCGGAACGCCCCGGCCAGCCCGGCCAGCGCGCCGCACACCATCATCGACAGGTAGATGTTGCGCTCGGTGCGCACGCCGAGCAGGAACGCCGAGCGCATGTTCTTGCCCATCGCGCGCAGTTGCAGGCCCCAGTGTGAGGCGTACATGATCAACGCGACCAGGATGAACATGGCGATCACGATGTAGATCGGGATCCTGATCC
>CAZGLU010000285.1:0-5264 GCA_964526095.1 uncultured Anaerolineaceae bacterium
GATGGAATCTCGTGACTGGAGTTCAGACGTGTGCTCTTCCGATCTCGCTGATGCTGCTCGTGCTGATCACCGTGCTGTTCAACATCACGCTGATCAAGCCGCTGATCCTGCTGGTCGTCGTGCTTGGTACCGTCGGCTTCACCACCGTCGGCACACTGTTGAGCAGCATGACGGTCCACGCCCGCGCCCGCGAGGCGCTGCTGCCGATCGTGCTGATGCCCGCCGTGCTGCCCGTATTGATGAGCGCCGTGCGCGCCACGACGGCGATCCTGGCCGAGATGCCTGGCGAGGACTGGGTTCCCTGGCTGCGCTGGCTGGCCGCCGCCGACGCGCTCTACCTGTTCGGGGCCTACGTGCTGTTTGGCTACGTCGTCGAGGAGTAGCGGGCCGTTCGCCGGATGACACGGGTGACACGGGCGACGTGGACCACATCACATAAAACTGTGTTAAATATCAGGTATACTTGCTAAATACGCGTTGTCAGGTTGCACAGGGAGCGAAATCGTATGGAATACGCCACGAGGCGCACCAACATCCTCCGCGCGCTGACCGTCGCCGCGGTGATCCTGTTCGTGCTGGCGCTGCTGATGGACTTCTTCTACGTCGGCCCGGAGCGGGAGCAGGGCGAAGTGCAGCGCATCTTCTACATCCATCTGGGGTCGTTCCTCGGCTCCTTCATCGGTTTCGGCGTTGCCTTGGTCGCCGGGATCCAGTACCTGCGCTCGCGTGATGCCCGGTGGGACACGCTCGGCCTGTCCAGCATCGAGATCGGGCTGGTCTTCTCCACGATCACGATCGTGACCGGCATGGCCTGGGCACGCCCGATCTGGAATACGTGGTGGACGTGGGACCCCCGCCTGACCAGCGTCACGATCATGTGGCTGGCCTACGCCGCCTACATGATGCTGCGCGCCGGCATCGAGGACCCGGAACGGAAGCGCCGCTTCGCCGCCGTGTACGGCATCATCGCCTTCGCCAGCGTGATGTTCACGATCATCATCATCCGCGTGCGGCCGGACACGATCCACCCTGTCGTCGTCGGCCCGACCCAGGCCGACCCGACCGGCGCCTTTGAGGTCTCCCCGCGGATGCGTGACACGCTCTTTTTCAACCTGTTCACCTTCGGCGTGATCACCGTCACGCTGATCTGGTACCGCATCCGGCTTGAGAACCTCTTGGACGCCGTCGCCCGCCGGAAGATGCGCCTGCTGGCCGAGATGTAGGACGAAAGGACCCGTTTCCGATGGGCAAGAACGCAGAATATATGCTCCTGGGCTACGCTGCGATGGCGCTGATCCTCTTCGGCAGCATCGCCTGGATGTACTGGCGCTACCAGATGGCCCGCCGCGAGCAGGCGCTCGTCGAGCAGGTGGAGGCCGAAACCAGGGCCGACAGCGTCTCGTCGGCGGTGGGCGCGCGTGAGGAGGACGCCCTGCCGCAGCGCGCGACCCCCGGCCAGTCCGGCATGAGCAACCCGACGTCGGAGTATGCCCGCACGCTGCCCGACCAATCCTAGGTAGCCCACCGCACCCGCCCAAACAAAAAGCACCGGGGTTCTTCCCGGTGCTTTTCGCGTGAATTCAGGTGGAGGTGAAGGGAATCGAACCCTTGTCCGAAGAATTCGCGCACAAACGTCTACAAGCTTAGTTGGCTCCTCAATTTCGCGGTGGGCAACCCGAGCCAACGGAGGTTCACCCGGCCGCTAGCCGATGAAGTCTTTGCTGCCGTTTATCGGCGTCCTGGCAGCGCACCCTGTTCTTTGTGACGCCTGCTTGCCGCCCGAACAGGTACGGTCGGGGCAGACGGATCACCCTCGGGTGATCAGGTTGCCTGTCCGGCTACTACGCAGCCAGAGCGAGGCTAGGAGTGCTGTTGTTGGCACTTATTGGTGTGCTCTGGATTTACGAGGTTAGAGCGCCTCGGCTTGCAGTCTGTACACAACCTTCCCCGTCGAAGCCTGTCACCCCCTTGTCTCAACGTGCCTGTATTATACCACGCCCTGGGCCGCGCGTCCCATCCCCAACCTAAAAAATCCGTTAGAGCTTGCCCGGCCCCGCTGCCTGAAATATCCGGTCGTATCTTCAAAAAAAGGGCGTTTCATCGTATTCTGTAAGCGGTGATTGACACAATATTCACAAATAAGGGCATCCGGGAGGACCGACGGGCCGATGAACCAACCTCGCGCTGCCGCGGCGCCAGCGTGGCATGAGGGCCGCAACTGGCGAGCGCTGTTCGCCACGATCTGGGCCGGGCAGGCGTTTTCCGTGCTCGGCAGCAACCTCGTCCAATTCGGGCTGGTCTGGTGGCTCACCCAGGCTACCGGCTCGGCTACGGTGTTGGCTACTGCGACGCTGGTCGGTACCCTGCCGGAGATCTTCCTCAGCCCGATCGCCGGGGCGCTGGTCGATCGCTGGAACCGTCGCCTGGTGATGATCGCGGCGGATACGCTCATCGCATGTGCCACGCTGGGGCTGATCGTCCTCTACGCGCGGGGCATGACCCAGGTGTGGCACATCTACGCGATCATGTTGGTGCGGTCGGCGGGCGGGGCCTTCCATTACCCGGCGATGCAGGCGTCCACGTCCCTGATGGTGCCCAAGGCCCACCTGCCGCAGGTGGCGGGGTTCAACCAGATGCTTTACGGCGCGATCCGCACGGTGGCGCCTCCGTTGGGTGCGCTGCTGCTGGAGGTGTTGCCGATGGCGCAGTTGCTGGCGATCGACCTCGTGACCGCCGCGATCGCCGTCACGCCGCTGCTGCTGATCCCCATCCCGCAGCCGCCTGCGCGGCCGACTGCGGCGACCGGGGGCGCGAAGCCCTCCCTGGCCGCCGACCTGTTGGAGGGCTGTCGCTATGTCTACCGCTGGCCGGGCCTGACGATCATCTTCTGCCTGGCGCTCGTCATTTGCTTCGTGTTCTATCCCGCGTTCGCGCTGATGCCGCTGCTCGTCACGGATTATTTCGGCGGGCGGGCGCTCCATCTCGGCTGGTTGCAGGGGGCATGGGGCATCGGCGTGGTGATCGGCGGCCTGACGCTCGGCATCTTCGGCGCGCACAAACGGCTGGCGCACCTGTTCACGCCGATGCTCGGCCTGGCGGGGCAGGGCGTCGGCCTGCTGATCCTGTGCCTCGCGCCGCCCGCGGCCTTCCTGCTCGGCCTGGGCGGGATGTTCTTCGCGGCGTTCATGTATCCCTTGACGAACGGGCCGCTGCAATCGCTGTTGCAGGCGAACGTCGCGCCGGAGATGCAGGGCCGCGTGTTCACGCTGATGACCTCGCTCACCACCGGGATCACGCCGATCAGCCTGATGATCGCCGGGCCGGTCGCGGACGCGCTCGGCGTGCGCTTCTGGTTCGTGGCGGCGGGGCTGGCCTGCCTGCTGTTCGGCGTAGCGGGCTACTTCACCCCGGCGCTGGCCAACCTGGAGGCGGACATGCAGGCCGAGCGCATCCGCCTGGAACAGGCCGCCGCGCCGGAACCGGCCGTGCTGGTGCCGCAGTCCGGTTCGAGCGAGCTGTAAGCCTCGCGGGCGGCAACCGTCCCGATTGCATGCCGCTTGCCTGGGCCTCTGAGCCAGCAGATCGCAGGGTAGCGTGTGGAACGCGCCCTGTAGTTGCTTCTGTTCTGCATGACAACCTTACGCCTGCCCCCCCAATTATTAGAGGGTCCTCAATTATTATTTCGGATTACCTTATAGTTGTGTAGCTGGCCGTTTGAATGCAGGAGGTCGCGATGCTGCCGAAAGTCAAGCGTGGCGTTTTGACATGGGTCCGCAAGCAGCTTTCTTTTGTGGTTATTCTGGCGGCTATTCTGTTCCTATCTGCCGGAACCGTCGGCTGGACGGTGGGCTGGATCTATCTCGCACTCACCGTGCTCGTGATCCTGGTGGATGTGATCGTGCTCCTCCCAGAAAAGGCAGATCTGCTTGCAGAGCGTTCGGAATTGCAGGAAGGCACCAAAGCGTGGGATATCTGGCTGGCTTCGCTGGCTGCGATTGTGTTCCCGATAGCCACCTGGATCGTCGCAGGACTCGACGAGCGAAACGGCTGGTCATCCGTTGCCACGTCCATCTGGGTTATCGCTGCGCTTGCATTTCTGGCTGGGAGCATGGTTGTACTGTGGGCGATGGCGTCGAACACGTTCTTTTCCGCGACCGTTCGCATCCAGGAAGATCGCGATCATCAGGTTGCTGTTGGCGGCCCGTACCGTTTCGTACGGCATCCCGGTTACGTGGGTGCGATTGTGTTCCAACTGGCCTCGCCGCTGGTGCTCGATTCCTGGTGGGCGCTTATTCCGAGCACATTCGCCGCGCTCTGTTACGTGCTGCGCACCGTGCTCGAAGATCGCACGCTCCAGGCGGAGCTGCCCGGTTACCGCGACTATGCGCAGCGCGTGCACTACCGCCTGCTGCCTGGTGTGTGGTGATCGCCCGCGATCCGCCTCCGCCGCGTGGCCGTTGCTGGCCTGCGCTCGCCTGAATTGTCCCCGATCTCCGCCCGCGCTATACTTCCGCGCATGACCACTGTTCAGCGCGCACGCTCCTTGTTCCGCCGCAGCGCGATCCTGTTGGCGGCTCTGCTGGCTGTCGTCCTGGCGGGCTGCGGCCCGGTGAGCGACGTGATCGGGAACCGCCAGCCCCCAACCCCGACGCGCCCGCCGTTTTCCACCGCGACGCCGGGCGGGCGGCTGTCCGTGTGGCTCGTGACGCCGACCGGGCAGGCCGCGCCGGACCGGACGCCCGGTACGCCGGAGCCGAACGCGATCCCCGGCGGCAACCCCGTTGGCCCCGCCGCGACCGCGACCGCCGCGCAGGCGACCATCGTCGCCGCGACCGCCACCGCTGGCGCCCCGGTCAGCGGCCCGAACTACCAGCCCGGCGAGTGCCCCGCGCCCGGCATCCCCGCGCCGCCCCAGCGCCCCGCGAGCTTCAGCGACTACAGCGCGCTGATCGGGCGCTTCCTGTCGCTCGGCGGCTCCCCGACCGTGCTGGAGGCGACGCTGCGCAACTGGGGCGCGATCACGGAGCGGGGCGGCGTGGTCCAGGCCGACACCGACCTGACCGGCGACGGGATTCTGGAGGTGATCGTCACGCTGTACAACCCGGCGACCTACAACGCGGAGGCCCTGCTGAACGCCGGGCAGCTTCTCGTCTATGGCTGTGATGCGGGCGGCTACCGGCTGCTGCACTCCAGCCCGTATAACCCCGGCGAGGCCCTGCCGGAACTGCTGCATAAGATCCGGGCTTTAGAACTAAGCATGCTGG
>CAZGLU010000286.1:0-5245 GCA_964526095.1 uncultured Anaerolineaceae bacterium
CATCCGCCTCTTTTTCCTGCGTGTAGATGGTTGTTGCGTGCCTGCCCCCTAGATTATAGGAGCAAAATGCAAATTACACTCGGCGCGCATGACGGATCTTACAGGCCAGGGCGCAAAACCGGAGCGTCCGGCAGCGTCAACTGCTGACGCTCATCGCGTCGTGGCGGTGCGCGTAGAGCGTCGCCAGCAGCGTGCCGCTCACGCACATCATCGCGCAGAACAACAGCGCCGCCTGGACCCCAAACGCATCGGACATCGTGCCGATCAGGAAGCCGCTGAAGGGCGCGCTGCCCATGAACAACAGGACGAAAACGCTCATGATCCGCCCGCGCAGCACGTCCGGCGAAAGGAGTTGCAGCAGCGTATTGGACCCCGTGGCGAAGATGATCCCACAGAAGCCCAGCCCGGCCAGCAGCGCCAGCGAGAGCGCGTAGATGCGCGACAGCGCCAGCACACTCAGGATCAGCCCGAAGCCGCCCGCGCCGACCAACACCCGGCGCATCGACACATGCCCGGCGTAGGCCGTCAGCAGCGCCGCGATCAGCGAGCCGAAGCCGAGGCACGAGGCCAGCGAGCCGAAGCCGGTCGCATCCGTATCCAGCACGAAGCGCGCCAGCAGTGGCAGGATCACGTTGAAGTTGTAGCCGAACATCCCCACGGTAGCCACGACCATGAACACCGCCAGGATCGCCGGGGTTTTGCGGGCGTGGGCCAGGCCCGCCGTCAACCCGCTGGCGCCGGTGTCGCGCCCCGACATGGGCGCGATGTGCAGCGCCGTCGTGTCCATCCGCAGCAGCGCGAACAGCACCGGGATGAAGCTGCACGCGTTCAGCATCAGCGCCGGGGCGATGCCGAGGCGGTCGATAATGATCCCGGCGATGCTGGGGCCGACGATCCGCGCGCCGTTGACGGCCATCGAGTTCAGCGCGATGGCGTTGGGCAGCTCGTCGCGCCCGACCATTTCCACGACGAACGCCTGCCGCGTGGGGTTATCGATCGCGCTGATCGCCCCCTGGATCGAGGCCAGCACGTAAATGTGCCACAGCTCGATCCGCCCGCTGGCGACCAGCAGACCAAAGACCAGCGCCTGGAACGCGGCGGCGGCCTGCGTCGCCAGCAGCGCGCGGTACTTGCGCAGCCGGTCGGCCAGCATCCCACCGTACAGCGCCAGCAGGGTCACGGGCAAGAATTGCAGCGTGGTTACCAGGCCAAGCGAGAACGGCGACCCGGTGAGTTCGAGCACCAGCCACGCCTGCGCGGTGGTCTGCATCCACGAGCCGCTGAGCGAGACGACCTGCCCCGTCCAGAACAGGCGGTAGTTGCGGTTGGCGAGGGCATGAAAGCCCCGCGACAGCCGTTGCGAGGGGAAATGAACCAAAGGTTTCCCGGACGAAGGCTCGCCAGTCCGCGCTTTCGTTGTTGACATGATCCCCTACTACTGAGGCGACGCTCACCCGCCCTGTAACCATACTCCATGCCGGGGACATGGGCAAACCCGGCGGCCTGCGCGCACTGCCTCTAGCCCCGGCCCGGCTCCTGGACTACAATCGTGCCGGTTCGACACGTGTACGGGTTCGGCCCGGCGGCCAAGAAAAGCAGGCGCCCATGACACCTGAAGTGATCCTGATCGTCGCGCTCGCTAGCGTGATTATCGGCCTGTCAAAGGGCGGCCTGGGGCCAGTCGCGGGCGGCCTCGTCACGCCCCTGCTCAGCCTGGTGATGCCTGTGCCGGAGGCGGTCGCCACCGCCCTGCCGCTGCTCATGCTCGGCGATCTGTTCGCGCTGCGCCTCTACTGGCGCGCCTGGAACCCGCACCACATCCGGCTGCTGCTGCCCTTCTCAGCGGTAGGCGTCGTCCTCGGCACGCTCGTGCTGGCCTCCCTGCCCGACGACGTGCTGCGGATCCTGCTGGCGGCGTTCAGCCTGATCGCGGTCGCCTACAAACTCGTCAGCGACCGGCTGACCGCGCTGACCTACCGCCCCCGCGACTGGCACGCCTACCTCGCCGGGGGCGCGTCCGGGTTCAGCTCCGCCGTGGCGAACGTCGGCGCGCCGCCCTTCACGGCCTACATGCTGCTGCAAAAGGTGCCGCCGGTCGAGTTCATCGGCACGACGTCGGTCTTCTTCCTCGTCGTGAACCTGATGAAGCTCCCCACCCTGGCCGTGGCGGGCATCATGGACGGCGGCAAGCTCACCGCCGCGCTGTTCGGCGTCCCGCTGGTGTTGGGCGGCGCGTGGCTCGGACGCCGGTTCATCGACCTTGTGCAGCCGCGCGTCTTCGACGCGATCATGACGGGCATGCTCGTCGTCGCGGCGGTGGCGCTGCTCGCCGGTTGAGCGCCGCGCTACTGCGCCGTCCAGCCGCCGTCCACCAGCAGCAGGTGCCCGGTGACCATACCGCCCGCCGGGGAGGCGAGGTAGATCACCGCGCCCGCCACGTCCGCGATGGTGCCCACCTTGTTGATCGGGATGCGGCTCAGCACGCCCGCGAGGTACTCCGGGTTGTCCAGCCGTTCCGCCGTGCCGGGCGTGTAGATGAACGTCGGGCCGACCGCGTTGACCGTCACCCCCTTCTCGGACCATTCCAGCGCCAGCACCTTCGTCAGCATGTTCACGCCGCCCTTGGACGCCGAATACACGGCGTGGTCGCGGATCCCCACGACGCCCGCCTGCGAACTCATGTTGATGATGCGCCCGTAGCCCTGCTCCAGCATGATCTTGCCCGCCGCCTGGCAGCAGAAGAACAGCCCCTTCAGGTTGACGTCCATCATCTGGTCCCAATCCGCCTCGGTGACCTCCGTCGCCGGGTGGTTGAAGCCCAGGCCCGCGTTGTTCACCAGGATGTCCAGCCGCCCGAAGTGATCCCGCACCCGCTCCATCGCCGGTGCGATCTGCGGCACCTGGCTGACGTCCAGCGCGACGGGCAGCGCCTCGCCGCCCTCGGCCCGGATCTCGTCCGCGAGCCGTTCGAGCGCCGCCATGTCGCGCGCCATCACCGCGACCTTCGCCCCGGCATGAGCCAACGCCTTCGCCAGCCCGTAGCCGATGCCTTTGCTGGCCCCGGTCACCACCGCCACCTGCCCGCTCAAGCTGAAGCTCGGATACTCGTCCATCACGCGCGCTCCTTGTGCCATTCAATTCGGCGTTAACAGAGTCAACAGAAGGTACGTCCAGCAGGGGATGAAGACGGGGACGGCCCGTTTGAGCCGCCCCCGCCGCGAGCTATTGAACGCCGAGGGCCTCGGCCAGCGCCTTTTTCATCACCGCTTCGGGCGCCTCCTGGCCCGTCCACATCGTGAAGCCGATCATGCCCTGGTAGACCAGCATCGACAGCCCGTCCAGCACGGGCATGCCGCGCCGGGTCGCGTCGTCGAGCAGGCGGGTGATGGGCGGGTTGAACACCACGTCCGCCACCAGCATATCGCGCCGCGCCGCGCTCAGGTCCACGTCCGGCATCGCCTCGACGTCCGGGTACAGCCCGATCGACGTAGCGTTGATGAACAGGTCCACGTCATCCGGCACACGGTAGGTGCCCTGCCACGGCTCGAACCGGATCGGGGCGCGCTCGATGTGGTCCTTCAGGTGTTGGACCATGCCCTCGCCCCGCTCGACCGAGCGGTTGACCACCAACAGGTCCGAAACCCCCGCGAGCAGCAGTTCGGTCGCGATCGCCCGCGCCGCACCGCCCGCGCCGATCATCACGACGCGCTTGCCGCTGGGGTCCATCCCCGCGTCCACGCGCACGCCGCGCAGGAAGCCTTTGCCGTCCGTGTTCTCCCCGATGAGCCGGTCGCCCTCGCGCCGCACGGTGTTCACCGCGCCGATCACCTGCGCGTCGCTGGACACTTCATCAAGGTATTGGAGCACGGCGACCTTGTGTGGGATCGTCAGGTTAACGCCCTGCATCCCGAAGGCACGCACGCCGGTCATGGCGTCCGCCAGGCCGTCCGGCGGCACTTCGATGTTCAGGTAACGCCAGTTCAGCCCGACTTCCCGAAAGGCTGCCTCTTGCATCACGCCGGTCGGGTTCTCGGCTACCGGGTAGCCCAGCACGCCGACCAGTTCCGCTTTGTAGTTGGCGGGCATGGCCTGTTCCTTTCCCTTTCAGTCGTGCATGGAGGCGGGAACCCGCCTCCAATCCGCGAGGGGCGATGCCTGCGTGCATCGCCCCGATGAAAAGCCGTCAGCGGTGCAGCCGCGCCGCCCTAGCCGATGCTGGTCGGCATCCCCGGATGGCCGGGGTTGAAGTGGCGCAGGATCACCAGCGGCTCGGTCGAGCTGCTGTTCGTGATCTGGACGCCCGCGCTGGCCGCCTGGCACGTCACGAAGAACTCGTCCTCCGTCATCTCGCCGAAGCGGATCATCGACGGCGCGGAGATGGCGTGCTGGCCGAACTTGCCGTAACCCTGGACGCAGATCAGGCCGTACGCCACCGGGTCCTTCACCGTCACGGTGCGGCCGGGGTAGACCGTCAGCTTCTTGGCGCTGAACCACTCGCTGCCGTAGACGATCCACTCGTCGTAATAGCCTTCGGCCCGCATCGCCTCCGGGTCACCCGCGGGCTTGGACTCCAGGAAGTGGTTCTCCTTGAAGTTCGGGTCCAGGTTCCCTTCCCAGTCCAGCAGGGAGATGAGGTAGTCGTAGTCCTCGGCCTTGTCCGGCGGCACGTCCTTGACCAGCAGCGAGCGGTCGATGATCTGGTAGTCCGCGATAAGCGACTGCCACATCGAGAACACGTCGCTGGCGCGCTGCGGCTCATAGGTGCAGAGCGTGCCCGGCGCGTGGAGGATCCCCGGCGGGACGTACCACCCCGTATCGGGCACCAGCCGGTACGCCTTGGACAGCCGCAGGATCCCGTTGTCGCCCTCGTTCCACCGCTTGAGGCAGTCGATCACCTGCTCCTTGGTCGTGCCCGGCTCCAGCCCGAAGAACGTGTACGGGAAGGTGTCAAGCGCGAAGTTGTACTGCGACGGGTAGTAGTAGGCTTCCGGCTTGCCCTTCTTGCCCACGTCGGCGGCCTTCTCGTCGCTCTGGTGGAGGTGATGCGGCAGCGGGTACATGTTGTCGAAGAACTTGCTGTACATCACCCAGCCGCCGTACCGGTCGACCGCCTCCTGGCCGAGGAACTCCACGGCCATCTCGTCCATCGCGTCGCGCAGCGTGACCTTGTTCTTTTCGTCCACGTAGATGTAGCTCAGGCCCTCGTCCCAGGGGGTGCCGGGGCCGTTAGATCGGAAGAGCACAC
>CAZGLU010000287.1:0-5245 GCA_964526095.1 uncultured Anaerolineaceae bacterium
AGATAATGAGCGGTGACTGGAGTTCAGACGTGTGCTCTTCCGATCTCAGTGGGACGACCTGGACAGCCCGAAGACGACGGATGCGCTCGTCGCCGCGCTGGAGAGCGCGGGGCACGTGGCCGAGTTCATCGAGGCGAGCATCCTGCCGCCGTGGAACATGATCGAGCGGCTCCAGGCGTTCCAACCCGACCTGTGCTTCAACATCGCGGAGAGCCACTTCGGGGACGGGCGCGAGGCGCAGATCCCCGCCGTGCTGGAGATGCTGCGCCTGCCCTACACCGGCAGCAAGGTCCTGACGCTGGCGCTCGCGCTCGACAAACCGATGACCAAGCGCGTCCTGCTGTACCACGGCCTGCCCACCCCTGAGTTCCAGGTATTCGAGGACGCCGCCGAGCCGATCGACGACGATCTGCTGAACGGGGACGGCGAGCTGCGCTTCCCGATGTTCGTCAAGCCGAGCCGCGAGGGCACGAGCATGGGCATCAGCGCGGAGAGCATCGTGCGCACGGTGGGCGAACTGCGCGCCCAGGTGGGCAAGCAGCTCCGGCTGTACAACGAGCCGATCCTGTGCGAGCACTACATCGAGGGCCGCGAGGTGACGGTCGGCATGGTGGGCAACTTCGCCCCGACCACGGCGCGCCGCGTGAATCCGGTGACTCGCCTGTGCAACGCCGAAGGGCTGACGTTCCTCGCGCCGCTGGAGGTCAACCTGGCAGCGTATGACGCGTCCGAGGCGGGGCTGTACACCAACTACATGAAGACCGACCTGGCCGACGACTTCCACTACTTCTGCCCGGCGCCGCTCGACGACACCCTGCGGGAGACGCTGTTCGGGCTGGCGGCGGCGGTCTTCTGCGTGACGGACTGCAAGGACGTGGCCCGCGTGGACTTCCGCCTGGACCGCCACAACGGCGACAAGCCGTACATTCTCGAGATCAACCCGCTGCCCGGCCTGAACCCCGGCTACAGCGACCTGTGCATCCAGGCCAACGCCCTCGGGTGGACGTACGAGCAGCTTATCAACACGATCGTCGAGGTCGCGGCTGAGCGCCAGGGCGTGCGCGTGGAGGCGTAGCATCGCGTTCGGGCGCTCCGCCCAGGCTGTTCCGCCTGGATTTTACACTTTTGATCTTCCAACCCCGACAGAACGCGCTATAATTACCATTGTCGTTTGCATATACGTAAGGAATGCCCGACTTCCATCGGGCATTTTCTATGTTAGCGGTATGGGCGTTCGCCGCCCGGCCATAGTCAGAAAGTCGTGGGATACGATCCTATGGCATCAAACAAAGGACACGACGGCAAGTTCTCGCTCGGCCAACTGGTCTTCGGCAAGCCGCTGGCAACGGCCGCCCTTGATGAAGAACGTGTCAACAAGCGGGTCGGGCTGGCGATCTTCGCCTCGGATGCGCTGTCGTCCACCGCGTACGCGACCGAAGAGATCCTGATCATCCTGGCGCTGGCGGGCCTCGGCGCGTCCAGCCTCGGGTTGTCGATCCCGATCGCGATCGCGATCGCCGTGCTGCTGATCATCGTGACGATCTCGTACCGCCAGACGATCTACGCCTACCCCAACGGGGGCGGGGCATACATCGTCGCGCGGGATAACCTGGGCGAGCTACCGGCCCAGATCGCGGCGGCGGCGCTGCTGACCGACTACATCCTGACCGTCGCCGTGAGCATCTCGTCCGGCATGGCGCAGATCACGTCGGGCATCCCCGACCTCCGGCCCTATCGCGTCCAGTTGGCCCTGATCGTGATCGCGGTGCTGACCATCATCAACCTGCGCGGGCTGCGCGAAAGCGGCCGGATCTTCGCCATCCCGACCTACTTCTTCCTGGGGACCATGCTCCTGACGCTCGGCACGGGCTTCGTGCGCGCGATAGCGGGCGACCTGCCGGACGTGCAGGACGTCGAGCCGGTACACGCGGGCACGCAGGCGCTGACGCTGTTCCTGGTGCTGCGGGCGTTCTCCAGCGGCAGCGCCGCGCTGACCGGGATCGAGGCCATCTCGAACGGCATCACGGCCTTCAGGGAGCCGCGCAGCCGCAACGCCGCGATCACGCTGGCCTGGATGAGCGCCATCCTCGTGACGCTGTTCCTGGGCATCACCGTCATGGCACGCGCGGTGCACGCGATCCCCAGCGAGACCGAGACGGTGATCTCGCAGATCGGGCGCACCGTGTTCGGCCAGGACAGCATCTTCTACGTGCTGACCCTCGTCGCGACGACGCTGATCCTGCTGATGGCCGCGAACACGAGCTACGCGGGGTTCCCCCGGCTGGCGGCGCTGGCGGCCAGCGACGGCTTCCTGCCGCGCCAGCTCACGTTTCGCGGCGGGCGGCTGGTGTTTTCGTGGGGCATCGTCGGACTGGCGGCCTTCGCCTCGGTGCTGGTCGTCGTGGGGAACGCGCGCACCAACGCGCTGATCCCGCTGTACGCGATCGGCGTGTTCCTGAGCTTCACGATCTCGCAGGTCGGCATGGTGGTCCACATGCGCCGCATCGGGCGGATCGCACCCGGCGAGCAGGTGCAGGGGCGGGAAGCCATCCTGGAATACGATCCCCACTGGCGGCTCAAGATGGCCATCAGCGCCTTCGGGGCGCTGTGCACGTTCACCGTCATGATGGTGTTCGCCGTGACGAAGTTCACGTCGGGCGCGTGGTTCGTGATCATCCTGATCCCGGCGCTGGTGCTCCTCTTCTTCCGCATCCACCGCCACTATAAGCGGGTCGCGGCGGCGCTCAGCCTGAGAGGCAAGCCGATCGAGATCCGCAAGCACGTCGTACAGACGATCATCCTGGTCGATGACGTACACGCCGAGACGGTGCGCATGGTGAACTTCGCCAAGTCGGTGGGCGAGCCGTGGCACGCGGTCCACATCGCGGTGAACCCGGACAAGACGGAATACGTCAAACAGCGGTGGAAGGAGCGCATCGGCGAGGGCGAGCTGCGGATCATCCCCTCCCCCTACCGGCTACTGGCCGAGCCGCTGCGGAAGTACATCTTGCAACTTCAGGAGCAGGAGCCGGACTGCTTCGTGCATATCATCCTGGGGCACCTGGCGATGCCGACCTTCTGGGAGCAGGCGCTGCACCAGAACACCGCGCTGATCTTCAACCTGGCCCTAGCCGGGATCGAGAACGTCGCCGTGACGTCGGTCCCGTACCAGATCGAGGACCCGGAGGAGCAGGGCGCGACGTAACCCACGCGCGAGCCTACGCCCGGCCCCCTCCCCCACCAAGCGGATCTGAGGGGGCCGGGCACGCCGCCGCTCACCCCGGCGCCCCGCCAACTGCGTATCGACACCACCCCCGCCCCGTGCTACACTGGCGCGCATGACACGCCGAAACCACCCTTATCTGCAAGCAACCGCGCTGCTCGGCCTGGCCCTCGTCGTCGCATTGGGCCTGTCGGCCTGCGGCGGAGACGCGCCGATCCCGGTGTACGTCACGCCCACGCTACCCGGCGACGCCACCGAGCCAGTGGTGGAGGTCAGCCCGCTGCCGACGTCGCCCGCGCCCGCTCCGACGGAAACGCCGCCGACCAGCGGGACGTACGGACCGCTCGTCGGCATGGTCCCCACCGGGACCACACCGGCACCGGCCCTGCCCCCCGGCACGCCGGGCGTCTTCGGGCCGATCACGGCGCAAAGCCTGACGCCCGCCCTCAGCCCGGCCGGGCCAACCGCCGCGCTCGACAGCACACACGCCACCGCCACAAGCGTGCCCCCCGGCGGCTTCGGCGCGATCGTGGGGCCGGACTATACGCCGATGCCCACGGTGGATCGCCGGACCCCGTCCGGCATGGTCCCACCGCCGCCGCCGACCAGCGGCCCCAGCCCGACGCCCGGCCCGGCCCTGAAGCGCGACCTGCTCGGCATCCAGATCCACCCGCACATCGACAGCAGCGAGTTCTACGATGCGCTGGCGCACGCACACGCGCTGGGCGTGACGTGGATCAAGTACCAGTTCAACTGGTCGCTCCTGGAGTCCGCGCCGGGGCAGTACACCGACCTGTTCTACATGCTGCGCCTGTACATTCAGGAAACGCACAAGCAGGGCTTCAAGGTGATGATCGGCGTGACGAAGGCGCCGCTGTGGGCGCGCGTGGCGGGGCCGGATGGGCAAAAGCTGGAGGACGGCCCGCCGCAGGACCCGCAGGCCCTGGCGAACTTCCTGAGCGGCATGCTGACGCTGATCGGGCGCGACGTGGACGGCCAGCCCTACGTGGACGCGATCGAGGTCTGGAACGAGCCGAACCTGCGCCGCGAGTGGCGGGACCACGCGATGACCGGCGCCGAATACATGCGCTACTTCCGCCCGGCGTACAGCGCGATCCGGGCCTTCTCGCCGCACATCACGATCATCACGGCGGCGCCCGCCCCCACCGGCGACTCGCCGGAGTCCACGAACGACCGGACGTGGCTGCGGCAGCTCTACAACGCCGGGCTGGCGGCCTACGGCGCGGATGTAGCGGTCGGCGTCCATCCCTACGGGTGGGCCAACCCGCCGGAGGCGCGCTGCTGCGGCGGCCCCACGTCGGGCTGGAACGAAAGCCCGCAGTTCTTCTTCCTGGAGACGATCGAGGACTACCGCGAAATCATGGTCGCGCACGGGCATCAGGCCGCGCAGTTGTGGGCGACGGAGTTCGGTTGGGCCACCTTCGACGGGCTGCAAACCATCGGCGGCGGCGCGCCGCCCTCCCCCACCGGCTCCGGCTTCTTCGGGTACATCAACCAGTACCAACAGGCCGAGTACACCGTCCGTGCGTTCGCGCTCGGCCAGGAACTGCCGTATATGGGGCCGATGATCCTGTGGAACCTGAACTTCGCCACGCTCGCGGGCGCCGTCGACCAGTCCGATCAGCAGGCGGGTTACGGGCTGCTGGACAACCGTTTCCAGCCGCGCCCGGTCTACGTGGCGCTGCGAGACGCGCCGAAGCAGTAAGGCATGTGCGGGGGGACCTCACCCCCGGCAGACCTCACCCCCCGGCCCGGTTGGAGAGCGGGGGTAGCGGAAACGGACCTCACCCCCTGGCCCCCTCTCCAATCAAGTTGGAGAGGGGGAGAAAAGCCAGTCTCCGCGTGTCGTGTAGGGGCGGGTCAGATCTCATCCCCGGCCCCGCCCCAGTACGCGCCTCGTAGGGGCGGGGTTGGAAACCCCCCCGGAAACCCCCCGCCCCCAACGCGGATTGGGGGACGCAAAACGGGCGGGGTGCGCGGGGCACACCCCCCCTTCGAGTT
>CAZGLU010000288.1:0-5225 GCA_964526095.1 uncultured Anaerolineaceae bacterium
CGAGTTCGACGTGGCGCTCGCCGTGCCGGACATGATGCGCAAGATCGGGCGGCTGGGTAAGGTGCTGGGCCGCCGGGGCCTGATGCCGAACCCGAAGGCCGGGACGCTGATCCCGCCGGAGGACATTCCGCGCGCGATCGAGGAAGCGCGGGCGGGGCGCGTCGAGTTCCGCAACGACAAGACGGCCAACGTGCACGTGCCGATCGGCAAGGTCAGCTTCAGCGAGGAACAACTGCGCGACAACATGGCGGCCGTGATGGACGCACTGCGGCGCGCTCGCCCGACGTCAGCCAAGGGCGCGTACGTTCGGCGCGTGGTCGTGACCTCGACGATGGGGCCAGGCATCCGGGTGGATACGAACGCGGCGCTCAACATGGTCGTGTCGGCCTGACTTATCGCTAGCCATTGAGACGACAACGGCGCGAGCCGGAGCAATGACGCTCCGGCTCGCGTTTTTTGTGAGGAGACCTCACCCCCTCGGTCCCCCTCTCCAATCAAGTTGGAGAGGGGGAAGGGTATGCCAGTGTGTATCCAGGTTGGGACGGGAGCCTTTGGGGACCCGCGTCGTGACCTTGCAAGCAACCCCAAGTAGGAGAGGGGAAGACTGCCGGGATCTCTGGTGGTGGGGTGGGCAGTTAGTCGTCGGCGAGGGTGTTGGCGGCACGGGTGCAGAGGCTACTGCCCCCGGCACGCAGCCACTGGTCGAGCGTGTCGCTCGAGTCGTGGCCGCGCGTGACCTCGTTCCACAGGCCGGTTGCCCAGCGATAGTAGCTCTGTGTCTCACGCGCCCAGGTCTCGCGCGGGCGCAGCGTCACACTGGGGCCGCCGTTGTAGCAGGCCAGCGCGAGGCCGATGTCCCAGTCCGCAAATTCGCGCAGGCACTCGTGGAAGACGTTCAGGCCGCGCCGCATGTTCGTGTCGGGATTGAGCATGTTCTCGCCGTTGGAGAAGTGGAACGGCATGACCTGCATCAGGCCCATGGCCCCGGCGGGCGAGATGACCGCCGGATCGCCGCATGACTCGATCTGCATGACGATGGCGATCACGTTGGGATTGACGCCGTACTCGCGCGCCCACTCCTTGATCTGCGGCTCCCAGTGCATCACGGCGGGCGCGTAAAAGGAGGCCAGCGGCGCGTTCGTGTTGGTGATCGTCTGCGCGGGGCCGCCGCCGGGCAGGATGTCGTCCAGCAGGGACGGATCGATCGCGACAAGGCCCGCGAGCAGCACGAGGATCAGCGCGGCGATCTGCGCGGGGCGCAGAAAGCGACGGCGGCGCCGCCGGGGCTGCTTGGCGCGCTTCTCCGGCGCGGGCTGTGACGGGCGGCGCTTGGGCTGCGCCTTCGGCTTCGACGGGGCGCGGGCCGGACGTTCCGGGGGCGCGGCCTCGCGCGTCTGCCGGGGAGGGCGCCGGGGCGGCGTGTCCTGGGGCGGGGGCTGTTTGCGGCTCATGGCTGAATAAGCTGTAGCGGGCTGGGCACGAAGACGAGGATGAAGATCGCCATCGTCAGAAAGCCAAGCCGCCGCCGCCGTGGGTCCAACTGGGTGATGGTGTCGAGCGGCACGGCATACACGCGGCCCAGGAAGAAGAGCAGCAGGGTCCACAGCAGCCATGCCGAGTTGAACAGCGACAGGATCAGGAACAGGCCGAGGACGGGCAGGTAAAGCCGCTGCGCGGTGCGGCCCAGCAGCGTGAAGACCACGTGGCCCCCGTCGAGCTGGCCGAGGGGGATCAGGTTCAGGCCGGTGATGAACAGGCCGGTCCAACCGGCCTTGGCAAGCTGGTTGATGAACACGTCCTCCTGGTCGTTGGGCAGGGCCTCGCCAAAGACGAGCAGCTTGGCGCCCGCGTAGAACAGGGAGTCGCCCTCCAGTATGTAGCCCTCGTTGGGCAGCGGCTGCACATCCGAGGTGGCGAGGCCGATCAGCAGGATCGGGATGGCGACGACCAGGCCCGCCAGCGGCCCCGCCGCGCCGACGTCGAACAGGACCTTGCAGTTGCGCATCGGCTCGCGGAGCTGGATGAACGCGCCAAGCGTGCCGAAGCCGATCGGCGCGGGAATGAAGTACGGCAGGGTGACGTTGACGCGGTGATGCCGTGCGGCGAAGTAGTGGCCCAACTCGTGTGTACCCAGGATCAGGATCATGCTCAGCGCGTAGGGCCAGCCGCGCCACAGCACGATGCGCTCGTCGCCGCGCAGGCCCGCCTCGTGGATGGCGCCCGTGTAGAGCAGGCTGAGCAGCGTCAGCACGAGCAGGAGCGCGTTCGGCCACCAGGGCCGGGGCCGGGGCCGGATGCGGCCTTTGATCGCCATGACAACGTGCCGATCCTGCTCGTCGGTGGTCAGCACGGCGTGGTAGTCCAGGGCGGCGAAGGCGGTATCCAACTGGGTGAAGGCGGCCTCGCTGTCGACCTGCAAGCGCCCGGTGAATCTGGCCTTAATCGGGGCGGGCGGCGTGGTGTCCACTTTGTCAACGGCCATGACAAGCTTCACAGCCTGCTCAAGCGCCTGAAGGACCTCGTCGCCGGGCGGCGTGACCTCGCTCACCTCCGGCGGGGGCGGGGTGTGGGCTTCAGGGCCGGAAAAGATGGACGGTTCGTCTAACATCGCAGACCTTTTATGATGCGGGTTATGGTGCAGGCGGCTAAGGTGTTGGCGGCGCGGCGTCCGGCGCGGGCATGGGGAGCATCTCCCAGGTGTTGGTGGCGGCGTCCAGTGCCAGGATGCCACCATCGCGCATCCGCAGGTAGAGCGTCGCGGTGCCGGGGTTGGCGGAGTCAGTTTGCAGGAGGCCCTCGAACGGCACCTCCGGCGTGGTCGCCCAGCCGAGACGCTCCTGCACGCGCGGCGTGCTGCGCCAGACCAGGCCGAAGCCGCGCACGGGCTGGCTTAGCCCCGGCGGGGGGACGAGGTTCTCGTCCTGCTCGGGCATGCCCTCCTCGAAGTTGTCGGGATACTGCGCCCAGCCCGGCGAGCCGCCGTCCTCGAAGATGACATAGATCATGTCGCGCTCCTCCACCCAGATCATACGGCCGCGCTCGAACGTCTGCTCGGCTTCGGTGGAGACGACCGGCGGCGCGACGGGGCAGGCGTCCGGGGGTGGGGTGAAGAACCACGGCTCGTCGCACGTCAGCGGGATCAGCAGGCGCTCCTCGACGGTCGCGCCGCCCGCCTCGGCGGTGATCAGGAAGCCGGCTGCCGTGCGATCGGTGTCCCGCGTGGCGACGGTGAGGCGTCCCTCAGCGGCCACATCCCAGCGCCAAATGCGCTCGCCTTCCTCGTCGAGGCGGTAGATCTGGGCGCGATCCGCGCCGCGCACACTCCAGTAGAGCGTCACGTTCTCGCCCGGCATGACGGACGGCACGTCGGTGGTGAAATAGTCCACGGCGAGGCCCGCGAGGGTCGGGGCGACCGTGGCGGTGTGTAGGACCGGCACCGGCGAGAAGGTCGGCGCGACGATGCGCGTCGGCTCGGCGTCCGGATCGACGGGCGGCGGCTCGGTGGGGGTCGCGGTCGGCGTGACGGTCGGGGTGGCGGCGAGCGCCACCGCCGTGCTGGTGTGATCCGGCGTTGGGGTCGCGCTCGGCGCGAGCGTGACGATGGTGGGCTGGGCCGCCGCGCCGCAAGCTGCCAGGAGCAACGCCAGGGTCAACAGCGCGGGGAAGCGGACGCGGTTCAAGAAACGGGGCGGGCGCACCCGGCACATCCTCACTAAACCTCCTCTTGCGCGGTTGGTGGAGTCCACAGCGTCACGACGATGCCCTGGAGCCGACGACAGGCCGCTCCTGGGCCGGGACGTCCAGCGGCAGGGCGAAGGTAAAGGTGGAACCTGCCTCCGGCCCGCTCTCGACCCAGATGCGCCCGCCGTGAGCCTCGACGGCCAGCCTGCAGAAGGCCAGGCCGAGGCCCGCGCCGTAGGGCATGTTACGCTGCTCAACGCGGGCGAACTTATCGAAGATGATGGCTTGCGCCTCGGCCGGGATGCCGGGGCCGGTATCCTTGACGCTGACGCGAACCTCGTTGGTGCCCATCGTCGTGCTGAGGGTGACGATGCCGCCCTCCGGCGTGTACTTGATGGCGTTGTCCAGCAGGTTGACGATGACGCGCTCGATCATGTTGTTGTCGATGTACAGCAGCGGGACGTCGTCGGACAGCGACATGCGGAGCCGGATGCTCTTATCCTCCGCCTGCATAACGACCTGGTTCACGGCGCGGTTGATCAGCAGGCTGAGGCCGGTGTGCTCGCGGCTGATGATGCGGGCGGTGGCCAGGTCGCACGAGTCGCTGAGGGCGACGAAGTCCCCAAAGGACGACATCCTGTCGGCGCCGCGCGCCCGGGCGTAGGCGGCCGCGAGCGGCGTGAGCTCGAGGTCCTCCACAAAGCACGCGGACCTCTCGGCCGCACTGAGCGGTACGCCCACGGCGGCCCCCGCGGGGCTGACGTGCTTGAAGGAGGCGGCGGCCGGCAGGCCGAGGGCGGCCTTGAGCTCCGACACGAGCTGCCACGCGTTGAGGGCGTCCAGCAGGTTGATGTACCCGGGGGCACCGCTGAGGACCTCAAAAGGGAGGGCGCCACCGCCCTCCATGTACACGCGAGCAGGCGTCTGGTGCGGGTTCATCCCGTAACGCAGGGCGAGCTCGTCTGGACTCATGACGGCAATCCTCCTCGTTCTTATCGTGACGCGTGGCAGCGCCGCCCCCTTGGGCCGGGGCGAGCGAGGCCACGTCCAGGCAGCCTAGATACCCGCCGGCAGGATGTCCTCGCTGCTGACGGTGGGGCACCAGAACTTTTCCACGAACTCGATGACCAGGCGCGTGCCGTCGGCGTGGCTCACGTACGGCGGGCGGGCCGGATTGTACATCGCATCGGTCAGGTCGCGAATGAGGGCCACGTCCTCCCCCCAACGCACCATCCGCTTGATGGCGAAGGAGCGGTTCAGGATACACATGTTCGTGTGCACGCCCATGATGAGCAGGTGCTGCACCCCGCGGGCGCGCATGCAGGAAAGCACCTCGATGCCGTCATCCGAGATCACGTCTCGCTCCGGGTTGATGACGATGCCAGGGTGCTGGCGCGTCCACACGTGGGAGGGCTCCGTCTCGCCGGTGTCTGAGCCGTGGTCCGAGGCGTCCACCGGCAGCGGGGGATCGTCGTGGGCGGCCTCGGGGGGCGGATCCACCCGCGGCGCCCGCTGGGCGCGCAGGCGCGCCGGATGCCCCTCGT
>CAZGLU010000289.1:0-3499 GCA_964526095.1 uncultured Anaerolineaceae bacterium
GCCGCGATCAGGCGGCGGCGCAAGGCGGAGTCGGTGAGGACGCGCTCGATCGCGTCTGCGATGGCGTTGCTGTCACGCGGGTTGACCAGCAGGGCCGCGTCCCCGGCGACCTCCGGCAGGGACGAGGTGGTGCTGGTGATGACCGGCGTGCCGCAGCGCATGGCCTCCAGCACGGGGAAGCCGAAGCCTTCGTGCAGGCTGGGGAAAAGCAGAGCCAGCGCGCCGCTGTAGAGGGCGGCTACGTCCTCGTCGCGCACGTAGCCGGGGCGGATCACGTCCTCCGCGCCGTGCAGCCAGGCCGGGTCGAACAGCCAGCCCTGCGGCCCGGCGAGGACGAGCGCCACGTCGCTGCGACCGGAGCGGGCACGCCAGCGTGAATAACCCTCGACCAGGCGCGCGATATTCTTGCGCGGCTGGAGCGTGCCGAGGAACAGCAGGTAGCGCTCCGGGAGGCCGTAGCGGGCGCGCACCGCCGCCAGCGCCGCCGGGTCGGTGACGGGGTGCAGCGCCTCGTCCACGCCGGGATAGACGAGCGTGATGCGGCTCTCCGGTACGCCGTAGTGGGCGGCGACGTCCTGGGCGGTGGCGACGGAATCGGCCAGGACGCGGGCGGCGCGGCGGACGCTGTGACGGGTGGACCAGTCCAGATAGCGGCGGGCGCGCGACGGGTGGGCCGCCGGGAAGTACAGGTAGCCGAGGTCGTGCACGGTGACGACGCCGGGGCCGGGAAAGACGAGGGGCAGCGTGTGGGCCGGGACGAACGTCACATCCGGGCGGTCGCGAAACAATGCCGCCGCGAAGCGGGTGTGCGTCCACAGACGGGGCGCAGGGATCACGCGGAGCGTCACGTTGGGGCGGCGGGGAAAGAGGTCCTCAGGCGGGCGATCGCGGAAATACAGGCGGAACTGATGCGGCGACTCAAGCGCGATCAGGGCGCGGGTCAGGCGCAGGGCGTAGTTCTCGGTGCCCGTGCGCTGGGCGGACGTCGTGCGGCTGGCGTCGATCGCGATGGTGAGGGGGCGCATGGACGGGGCCTCACCGGGCGGGACGGCGGCGAAAGGCGAGCGGCAGCAGCCCGATCCCCAGGACGGCGAGCAGCAGCGGCCAGTAGTCGGCGGCGTCCTCCAGGCGGTCGAGGTCGGCGTTGCCGAGGGTCGTCCAGAAGGCGACCCCGGCGGCCACAAACACGCACAGGCTGACCAGCACGAGGCGCGCGTCATGGGCACGCTCGACCACGTACGTGAGCAGCAGGGCCAGGCCGAGCGACAGGAGCAGGACCGGCCACCACTCGCGGGCGTCGGGCGTGTCCTCGAAGGTGAAGGCGAGCAGCGCGACCGCGCCAGCCGTGATCCAGATCCACAGGCCAACGAACAGCAGCCCACGCTCGCGGCGGCCATAGACGATGCTGTGCAGCATCATGCTGGCGGCGAGCGCCAGGAGCAGGCCACCGCCCAGCAGCGGGGACGCGATCTCGGGCAGGTCCGCGACGTCCTGTTTGACCGCGATCAGGTAGAGGCCCATCGCGAGCAGGTAGAGGGCGAGCGGCAGCATACTGATCTGGTTGGCGAGGCGGCGGCGGAAGCTCTGCGCGCGGGGCTGGCGGAGGCGCTCGCCCTCGCCTAGCTCGGACGGCTCGGCGGGCGGCGGCTCCGGGGGCGGGAAATCCGTCGCCGCGTAGGCATCGTCGGGCGGCGGCGCGTCTTCTTCCGGTGGCGGCGCGGGCCAACCCTCGTCTGCGGCGTCATCCGCGCCCGCCTCGTAGTCGTCAGGCTCGCCAGGGGGGACTTCATCCCCGGCATCCTCGGCGGGCGGGGGGAGGTCCGGCTCCGGATCTGCCTCGGACTCCGGAGTGTATTCGTCTTCAGGCTGCCAATCGCGCTCGTCGCTCATACGTGTGTCCCTCCATGCCCTTATTGTAGCCGGGCGGATGGTGATGGCAACTGATGGAGTGATGGGGTGAAGTTGAAAAAAGAGGCCGTCCCCTGCTAGACTATGAATCCAGCGAACCGAGCGCCCGCCAGTCAATCAGCGAGGCCAGCGAGGCGCTCATGGGGCCGGTATTGTATATGAGTCATCGACCAGGGTTGTATCGCTACAGGTGGGGGATCGGGTGGGCGGCGCTTGCTGTGCTCAGCATCGTCGCGTCTCTGGCCTTGACCGGCCCGGCGCGCGTGGTCTTCCTCGTCCTGGCTGCGGCCATGCTGCTGCTCGCCGGATTCGCATTCGGACGCGGGACGCGCCCCGGAGCTGCGAGCGATACACCGGGCCCGGCCCGTCTCCACGCCATCCTCGACACCCTGGATACCGCCGTGATCGCCGTCGACCGCGAGGGGCAGATTACCCTGGTGAATGCGGCGGCGCGGCGGCTGCTGGCCGTGGGGCCGGACGGGCTGCACGGCGTCTCGCTGGCACGGCTGGCGGACGACGAGCGGCTCGACTTCGTGCGGCGTACCGGGTTGGGCGCGGACACGCTAACCCGGCTGTTTGAGGGCCTGCGTGCGGACGGGGCCGACGAGATCTGGAGCCAGCTTGCGCCGACGACGGTGGAGATCCCCGGCCCACAGCCGCGCTACCTGCGCCGGAGCGTCGTGCCGCTGCATGACGGGGACGGGCGCCTCGACGGTGTGCTGATCACGCTCAGCGACCAGACGCAACCCGCCGAATTGCTGCGCGCACGGGACGAGCTGACCAGCATGATCGTGCACGACCTGCGCGGGCCGCTGACCGCGATCAACACCAGCTTCCGGCTGCTGGACGAGCTCGCAACCGGGGACGATCCGGTGAGCGCCGGGGTGCGGCATACCGTCAGCCTGTCTGCCGGGGCGGTTCGCAAGCTGCTGCACCTCGTGGATTCGCTGCTGGACATCACCAAGCTGCAAGGCGGAGGGATCGACCTCAACCGCCAGCCGGTCGCGCTGGACGAACTGGTGGATGCGGTCGTGCGGGACATGCGGCTGCTGGCGCATGATGCGGACGTCGAAATAGAGCAGGATGTCCCGGCGGACCTGCCGCCACTGCTGGTGGACCCCTACCTGCTGGAGCGCGTGGTCCTGAACCTGCTGGACAACGCGCTGAAGTTCACCCCGGCGGGCGGGCAGGTCGTGGTGGCGGCGCGGCAACCTGACCCGGCGGAGGGCGTCGTGCGCGTCGACGTGCGCGACACGGGGCCGGGCATCCCCGACGCGTACAAGGCCGACCTGTTCAACTGGCTGGCCCAGGTGCCGGGGCAGCAAGGCGCACGCCGGGGGACGGGGATCGGGCTGACGTTCTGCAAGCTGGCGGTTGAGGCGCACGGCGGGCGGATCTGGATCGAAGATAACCCGGCGGGCGGTGCGGTGATCGCGTTCACGCTGCCCGTGTCCGATGATTCCGAGCAGGCCGCGCCGGACCTGGCCCACGTGCGGGCGGTGCGGTAGGCGCCGCCTAACCGCTCGCCCTCCGCAGGATGTCCGCGAAGGCGCGCAGCAGGTCCGGGCCGGTGACGATGCCCACAAGCTGA
>CAZGLU010000289.1:3509-4465 GCA_964526095.1 uncultured Anaerolineaceae bacterium
GCGGAACGCACAGCGGGTCGGGCGTCATCACCGCGCTGACGGTCGATTGGTCCAGCAGCATGTCGTCCTGCCAGCGCTCGCGCAGGATCAGCGGGGAGTTGGCGGCCAGCCGCAGGTCGCGGTCGGTGATGATGCCGCAGACGCTTCCCGACTCATCGACGACAGGCAGGCGGCGACAGCCCGTGGCCTCCATGCGCGCCGTCGCCACGCGCAGGCTGTCGTCCGGGCAGACGGTCATCGGTCCGACGGTCATTACCTCGCGTACGTACATGATCCTCCCCCTGCTCCCCGGCTCAGCGCGTGACCTTGCGATAGACGCGCAGCGTCTCGACGGCGGCCCGCTGCCATGAGAAGCGCGCGGCACGGCCCGGACCCGCCGCCGCCATCTCGGCACGCAGGCGGGCATCGCCCAGGACGATGCCGAGCACTTCCGTCATGTTGTCCACGTCATACGGGTTGAAGTAGTGCGGCACGTCTGCGCCCAACTCCGGCAGGCTGGACTCGCGGCTGCTCACGACCGGCACGCCGCAGGCCATCGCCTCCAGCACGGGCAGGCCCGCGCCCTCGTACACCGAGGCCATCACGTAGACCGTCGCCGCGCGAAACACGGCGGGCAGGTCCTCGTCGGGCACGTAACCGAGCATGCGGACGGCGTCCTGAAGCTCCAACTGCTCGATGCGCTCGAACAGGTCATCGTAGAGCCAGCCACGCGCGCCGACGACGATCAACTGGAGATCGCGGAACTCGCGGCGCAGGCGGCTCAGACATTCGACCAGCCGGGTGAGGTTCTTACGCGGCTCGATCGTGCCGACGACCAGCAGGAAGCGTTCGGGCAGCTCGTACTTGGCCCGCACACGCGCGACCTCGTTGGGCGATACGACGCGGAAATGAGGGGACGCGGCCTCGTGTACGACGGTGATCTTGCTGTCCGGCGTGCCGTAGTAGCGCATCAGGTC
>CAZGLU010000289.1:4475-5201 GCA_964526095.1 uncultured Anaerolineaceae bacterium
ACCGTGATGATCGCGCTCGCGCGGCGCACGAACAGCGGCATGGCGGCGTTGAGGTACAGGTAATTCAGGCGCTTGTGATGCTGCGGGAACAGCTTGAAGATCAGGTCGTGCACGGTCATGACGGTGGGCACCTCGCCCAATGGCATCAGCAGGTGCTCGGTCGCGTGGAAAAGCGAGGCGCCGGGCACCAGACGACGGAACGAGGCGCGCGTCAACTGGCCTTGCAGCACCAGCATACGCCAGGGCTTGTAGCCGATGCGCACGGAACGCTGCGGGACGCGTGCCCACGCCTCCGGCACGCTGGCCTGGGAGGTCCGGTTAAAGAACAGCGTGGGCGGCGTGTCCATCTCCTCCAGCAGGGCGTTGGTCAGGGCGCTTGCGTAGCGACCGAGGCCGGCCCGGCTGTTGACCGCCGCCGAGACGTCGATGTAAACCGTCAAACGGGTGCCTCCTCATGCAGGGGCCGCTCGCCACAGCGCAGCACGGCCCACACGAAGCGCGGCAGGCGCAACATCCGCCGCCAGCGCCAGGGCTGGATCAGCAGCCGGAACAGCCATTCCAGGGCGAGGCGCCGCATCCAGCGCGGCGCACGCGGCACGACCCCGGCGGCGAAGTCCAGCGAGCCACCGACGCCCAGCGCGACCCGAACCTGCAAGCGGTCGCGGTTGCGCGCGATCCAGACGTCCTGGCGCGGCGCGCCGTAGGCCACGAACAGGATATCGGCCC
>CAZGLU010000290.1:0-2991 GCA_964526095.1 uncultured Anaerolineaceae bacterium
ACCCGCCCAACGACACGGAGAACACGTCGGCGTAAAGCTGGTCGAAGGTCGCATCGGGCGCCTCCAGCCAGAAGATGTAGTCCTGGCCGTTCAGCGAGGCAGCGAAGAACGCACCGGCCATCGGCGTGCCCGCGTCGTCATAGGTGAAGACGACGAGGTGCCACTCTACCTCGCCAACGTAGTACGGCTCGTTGGCGGCAAGCTGGAAGTTCGCCGTGTTGGCCTGAAGCTGTTCGACCCAGCCCTGCGCCAGCTCCGCGTTGGTCATGCCGGACGCAGGCGCGCTCGCGATGGCGATGAACACGCTGGTATCGTCCGCCGGGCCGTAGAGCGTCCACTCGCCGCTCGTCTCCTGCACCCACCCGGTCGGCACGGGGAAGGACACCAGCCCGTTCGCCGCGCTGACCGTCTGCCACGCGCTCTGGCCGATCGCGTCCTGCGGCGCGAAGAAGTTGATGCTGTTCACCAGCGCGGCCAGGGCGTCCCGCGCCACGTCCGGGCGGTCCGCCGGGGCGTCGATGTCGAAGCCGTAGCCCACGTTCTGCTCCGGCACGTAGATCGCGATCACGGCGCCCAGGCGCGGCTGGCCGTTGAAGGTGTAGGTGTAGTCGAGCACGTAGGCGGGCAGGCCGTTGATGTCGACCTCACGCTCATTGCTCACCACCAGGTCTTGCAGGCTGCTCCAGCTCGCCTTGACCGCGTCCGCCGTCTCCTGGGCCGTCGATACGTCGGTGTACGGGTACAGGCTCAGCAGCGTGTTCGTCTCCAGGTCGGCGGTGAACAGGCGCTTGCCGTCCGGCGAGAAGCGCGGGCGGATCCAGGAGGCGGGATACAGGAAGTTCACGCCATAGGTCAGGTCGGTGTAGCCACGCAGCGCGGGGTCCAGCCCTTCGTTGTTGACGGTGATCAGGGCCTCGTCCAGCGTGGTTTCGCCCGCGACGTTCTCCGCCACGAAGCTGATCGAGTACTGGCCGCTGGGCGCGGGCACCTTCTCGAAGCGGATCGGGTCCGCGCCGAAGGTGAGCGTGTCACCGAAGCTGCTGCCGGACAACTGGTTGTTCGCGTCGAGCGTCAGCAGCAGCGGGCGGAAGGTATCGCCGGGCTGAGGCTGCATCTCGGCGGGCTGTACCGTGCCGCTCGCCGTCTCGGTGAAGACCCACAGCGCGCTGGCCTCGCCCGTGTTCAGGTTGAACACCAACTGCGCCTCGACCGGGGTGCCGCCCTCCGCCGCCGTGTATTCCCCGTTCGCCACGGCGAGGTCCGGGTTGTCGCGGTTCGGGATCAGCAATGCGTAGGTCGTCGTCGTGCCGTCCGTCAACTGCGGGACTTCGGCCTCCCACGCGAAGGTGCGCGTCGTCACGCCGTTGGCCCAGTCCACGATGTCGGCGCCGGTCGGCGTGGTGGAGCGGGACACGAGGTAGTCGAAGTCCAGCACGACGCGCTCCGCGCCGTCCTCCAGGCGCGCCACGGCGTAGTTCACCTGCAAGATATCGCGCCCGGAGATGTCCAGCGCGATCACGGCCGGCTCGTAGATGCTGGCCGTCTCCGGGTAAACGTTGACGACCGTGACCGATGGGGCGGTGGTGACCACCTCGACCGCCGTGCCGTGGAACGTGTCCAGGAACGCGACCCACGGCGCCATGCTGGCCGGGACCTCAGCCGCGTACCGCACGTTGAACCCGGCACGCTGGTAAGCCTTGATCGTACGCGGGAAGTAGATCGATACGCCGTGCGAGCCGTCGAGCCGGTCGTTGTGGGCCTCGTATATGACGAAGTCCTCGATGCTGCGCATCACGTCCTGCGCCGTCTGTTGCAGCTCCGGCGCGTTGCTGATGCCAGCCAGCAGCTCGGCGAACTGGTACAGGTCCACCGACGACCAGATATCGAAGTATTGCGGGTCATCGTTGCCGCCGTACGCGAGGGTGTTGTTCCGCGCGTCGGCGATCGGGCTTAGGGCCGCCTGTGGATTCGCCTGCACGCTCGCCGCAAAGGCGTCCAACGCCTCATTGAGCGGCGCCAGTCGGCTGAGGTCCACCGATGCCAACCCATACAGGTTGTCCGGCACGCTCCAGATCTCGTCATAGAACATCATGTAGTAGTCGATCACGTGCCCGGCCAGGGCGGCGCCGTCCATCGTCGGGTTCCGCACCAACTCGTCAAGGAAGACGTAGAAGTAGCCGGGGCCGGGGATGTTCTCCTCAGAGGCCAACCCATAGTTAGCATAGGGTGCGATGGTCTGGAAGACCTCCAACTGTCCCATCAGGCACATATCAAAAGCCACCAACTCGAACTTGTCGATGCCCGTCTCCTCGATCACGCGGCTGAGCACGCCGCTCAACTCCGGCAGGTCCAGGTCATCGCCGTATTCGTCGTCGCTGGCGTGGCCCAGCCAGGCGCCGCCGTGATCCCACATGATCAGCATGTACTTCTCAGCCGGGTACGTGGTGATGCCCCACGTCGCAAAGTCGGCCACTGCATCGGGGTCTCCGCTGTTGATCTCGCCCAGATCCTCCAGCATCGTTGAGGCAAGCGCATCCAGGTCGTCGTCCTGCTGGACGTAGTAGCGGCGCGCGCCGGTCCAGTTCCCGTCGGCAGTGGTCCACTCCGCCGAGCGGTCGATCTGGACGACGATATTCACGTCCTCCGACGAGCCGACGGCCTCCATTTCGTTCATGTCGAACAGGCCCTGGATCTCCAGGTTGTTGTCGGCGGCGATGTAGACCATCACGGTCCAGTCAGCGGTCACCTGCTGCTGCGCGATGGGGTCCACCGGCGGGCGCGGCGCCCGGCTCGCGGACCAATCGGCCATCCAGGCGTCCAGCCGGTCCAGGACGGCCCGCCGTTCGGCAGTCGTCAGGTCCGTCAGCCATTGCCCCCCCGCGTGATGTTGGTCCAGTGGCGAGGGTGCAGCATCCGGCACACGTGCGGCCTGTGCGACCGGCGCGCCGCAGTCGGGGCAGGTATAATGCTCGCCCGCGATATATCCGTGGT
>CAZGLU010000290.1:3001-5195 GCA_964526095.1 uncultured Anaerolineaceae bacterium
CGCACGAAATCAAAAAGATGTTTACAGGTTTTTTCAGGCCGGTTGTGCCGCCCCTCATCATCCTATGGGATACTATGGGCCGGGCGTGACCGCCCCGTGACTGCCGCGCCCGCCGCCCCCCGGCTCTGGGACCGATCCGGCCTTGCCAAACAGCCGCCGCTGCGGTACCATTCCCCGCATGATCGCGCCCGCCGAGATCGGGCGTCTTTCCGCTCACCGGGCCGGCACTCGCTGGCAAACGGTGAGCAATCCCGAGGAAAGGAGAACCTCCACAGCATGAATCGTGAATACGAGTTGGGATTCATCATCCCGGTCAGCGTGAACGAGACGGAAGTCCCGGAAGTCGTTGACATGGTGCGCGGCTGGGTCGAGAACCTGAAGGGCAGCGTCACCAACATCGATAACTGGGGCCGTCGCCGGTTGGCCTATCCCATCGACGATTACCGCGAAGGGTATTACGTCTTCTTCAAGATGTCCTACCCACCCCAGGCCGTCGCTGAGCTTGAGCGCCAGCTACGGCTGAGCGATCGCATCATCCGGCACCTGGTCGTGCGTCTGGACGAAGAATAGGAACGCGCTCACCAGGACCGGCAGAGGTAGACGTAGCCAGCAAGTAGGAGCGGAACGCGTATGGCCCGCGGACTGAATAAAGTCATGATCATCGGCACGTTGGGCCGCGACCCGGAGCTGCGTTACACCCCCAGTGGGCGTCCTGTGGCAAGTTTCAGCGTGGCGACCAGCCGCACCTGGACCTCGTCGGATGGCGAGCGCCGGGAAGAGACCGAGTGGTTCAACGTCGTGGCGTGGGGCAACCTGGCGGAGATCTGCAAGTCGCACCTGACCAGGGGCCAGCAGGTATACGTCGAGGGCCGCCTGCAAACGCGCGGCTGGGAAGACGACAGCGGTACACGCCACTACCGCACCGAGCTGGTCGCTAATGAAATGATCCTGTTGGGCGAGCGCCGTGGTGCGCAGGATGACTACGACGCCGACGATTACAGCAACGAAGACTACGCCTTCTAGCCGCGCGGGCGCTGCCTGCACGGCCTAGCACAAACACGAACGAGTTTGAGGAGGACACTTCACGTGGCCGATAACGATATCCGTGACCAGGACGACGACCTGGAAGAACCGCGCGAGCGGCGGCGCTCCCGCCCCGCCCGCGATGAGCAGCAGGACGACGAAGGCCGGGGCGGCGCGCTCTCTCGCGGGCGCCGTGGGCCGCGCAGCCGCAAGGAAGACTACTTCTTCGCCAACAACACGCTGCCGGACTACAAAGACGTCGATACCCTGCGCCGCTTCATCACCGAGCGGGCCAAGATCCGCCCGCGCCGTCAGACCGGCCTGAGTTCGAAGCACCAACGCCTGTTGGCCCGCCAGATCAAGCGGGCGCGCCACCTGGCGCTGCTGCCGTTCACCGACGACCAGACCCGCGCCTGATCCGGCGAGGGTTCGCACATGCCACGCCACCCGGCCCGGCAGCGCGGCGGGTACCAACGCCGGCTGTCCCGGCCCGGAGGAACACCTCGCCCGCTTGCCGCGCCTGAGGTGATGGACAGCCAGCGAAGAGGGGCACGGGCTGCGCGCCATGCCCCTCTTGTGGGTCTTGCACTTCTTTAGAGGAGAATACTCTTTATGGCCAAGAAAAGCACGACGGGCGGTCCGCGATCGCGCCGGTACACCGCAGAGGACGCACAGCGCCGCCGTGAATATATGTCTCGCGCGGAACGCGACCGGATGTGGCAGCGGCGGTTCCTGATCGCCGTCGCCGTCCTGGTCGGGGTGAGCGTGGTGGCGCTGATCGTCGGCCTGCTAAATGAACAGGTCGTTGTGCCCGGCCAGGCCATCACCACCGTCAACGGCACCGAGATCACCACCAGTGACTTCCAGGCGCGCGTGCGCTTCCTGCGCTGGCAGACCGCCGAGCAGGTCCGCGAGCTGTTCGCGCTGACCGGCGGCGACATCAACACGATCCAGAATTACGCGGGCCAGCAGATCAACCAGCTCCGCAGCCCGGCGCTGTTCGGCGGCCAGGTTCTCGACGAGATGGAGGAGGAGCTGCTGCTCCAGCAGGCCGCCGAGGAACGCGGCATCACCGTGGACGAGGCGCAGGTGGACCGCGAGGTTGACGAAAACATGGCGCAGACGGTGGGCCTGGTGCTGCCGGAAGAACAAACATCGACGCCCACCACCG